>NZ_MAIS01000026.1:0-70319 GCF_001680695.1 Paenibacillus sp. KS1
TATAAACAACGGCGGTTGTTTGTATAGAGCTGAAGCCTGAATGAAATAGATACCGCCATGACTTCAAATGAAGTTATGAAGTTGATAGCTTAGACTTTGCTCTCTTCACAGTACATTTCTGTAAGGGGTAGAGCGAAGATGAAATATGTAAATGCAGATCGAGTATTACCCAAGACATTGATTCAAGAGATTCAAAAATATATCCAAGGCGGACTGCTGTATGTCCCTGCGCCGAAGTCGCAGCATAAGAAATGGGGCGAACAATCGGGAGGCAGGAAGATGTTGAACAGGCGGAACACGGCTATTCGTCATTCCTTTGCAGCGGGCTCAACGGTAGATGAGCTTGCAGAGCAATATTGCTTATCCTCGGACAGCATTAAGAAGATTGTATATACAAAATCATAGTGATTTGGATGTAAAGACTGCATCAGAGGGATCTGGTGCAGTCTTTTTCTTGCAACATGTTGCAGCTTCTTGCAGCGTTTTTGTAATGTTTGTTTTAAATGATTTTTTCCCTATGTTGCTTGGAGTGCACCTACTACAATAAAGGCTGTAAGAGCTGCTTATGAATGTGTCGACCGAGAAATAGTTCGATAAGAACATCCAACCTTCGATACGAACTTCATGTGGCAAAGTGCTCGAATATGCTCAATATTGGAGTGGAGAAAAATGATTTCATTCTTTCAATTCGACACGAACGAAGAGAAACATGTGCTGCTGGCACGGGCGAGAAATGTGGCGCTAAATGCTATTCAGAAGTATGACATCGCATGGGAAAAAATCCAGTTCATACAGTTGTCGGATACGATTACGTATATGATTGAAGCGACTCCTCAAGAACGTTATCTACCGCGTATTCACTCGGATCGGTGCAGTCGAGATGAGATTGCTTCCGAACTCGCCTTTCTTCAGATGTTGCATCATTCGATGGAGCTGACAGTGCCGACTGGGGTGGCGAGCAAGGATGGATCCTATGTAATTGAAGTGGAAACGGAAACGGGTTATTGCAGGCCCGATGTCACGTTGATGAGATGGGTAGAAGGGGAGCATGCAATGGCATTAACGGATAGCCAAGCGTATCGAACGGGTACGATGATGGCACGACTCCATGAGGAAGCTGCACATTATGTTCCTTCCTCTGATTTCACACGTCCCGCCTGGGGCATTGACAGTTTTAGAAAGGGGTTCAAGAAGCTCGAACGATATTACCCTCGATTTTTAGCCGAGCAAGGTTGGGATCTCTATCAAGCAGCGGCCGATAAGGTTATTGCTCAAGTTGCCGGGATGGAACGAAATGCTGATACATATGGTCTGATTCATGCTGATTTGCATACAGGGAATGTTGTATATACCGGGGAAGAGCCGTCCGATTGATTTTGGTCGGTGCGGTTATGGTTATTATCTTTATGATATGGCGGGTGCACTATTAGGACTTGGTGTAAATCAGCGCAAGCAGTTTATTGCAGGATATGAAAATATGAAAAAGCTGTCCAGCGGCTATATTCAGCAGGTGGAGTGTTTTTTTATCATGTTTATGATCGAGAACTACTGTCATCATGCTGCAAATCCGGAAGAGACGGAAAATCTGAAATCCGAACAGGTATTTGCACAAACGTATTTGCATGCCTTTTTGCAAGATTCGTCGTTTTTATTCCGCCGAGTTGATCCGGTTCAAATAGGAAGTCCAGTGAACCCGGTGAACATCACTTCTCATTAGAACGTGCAAGGGGAATGCGCAGCGAGATATTATTCTCTCTTGCATTCCCCATATGTACGAGTACGATTGTTGTATTATTGTTTGCAGTGCGAGCTTACGAACTGTTGGACAAAATACTTAGGATGAAGTGGCTCGCCCGTTGCACGTTTCAATAGATCATTCCATGTCCATGTCGCGCCAGGGAAGAAAACTTGCTCCTTTACATAAGTTCCAGCTTCTAGAGAGAACAAGTCCCGCGAAATGTTCGTCATGATATAATGATGCAGTTGGGAAGCGGTCAGCTCACCTAATATATAGCTTTGATAGCTTACGGGAGCGAGCGTGAAATGCATCTTGGCAGCCCAGTCCGGATGCCGGGTATCCTCTGGCGCTTGCAAGTGCTGGATCTCTTCTACGAGCTGCCACCAACGTTCATTCACATTGGTATGCGGACGCTCATACAACTCGCGCTCGAACTTCACAAATGTAATATACCATCTCATACTGACCAGCATCTCGCGTTGAAGAGTATCGCGCAGGGCAGAGGCATGGGATGAAAAGGCGGTGGGTTCCGGCTTGATGAAGCGGGTAATCCAATCCTGATCCTTTGTCATTCGGCCAAAGAGCATCGCAATCGCTTCGGTAGTAAGCGTATGGGCAGGCTTGCGTAGAAGGAAAGGCAGCGCTGCGTCAATATTTTTCTCATATGCCGCATGACCGAACTCGTGCAGCATCACGCTCATCCAAAATTCGCTCGGATTCATGCTCATCATGACGCGTGGTTCGCCCGTACGTCCCATATCCGTGCAATACCCATATGGATATTTCTTATCGCGCGGATATAGGTCACTGCGTGCGATTACATCTGTGATATTGAGCCCCATGCTTTGAAACGTCTCTGCTGTAATGGCTTCCATCCTTTCATTTTGTAAATACTCAGCCATACTCCATTCACTGACGGCAGGCGTACTTTGAAAGAACGGATCTGAATAATGCCAAGGCCTAAGCTGCGATACCGTAATACGAAACTTTTGAGCTAGTTCCTCGTCAATTTGCTGCTTCACGAGCCGATACGGTTCTTCACTCTGGACAAGCAGCTCATCGATTAAGGCAAATACGACGTCAAGATCGAGATCCTGCGCGCTATATTGCATCTGATAATAATTGTCGTAACCAAGTGTGCGAGCCTCTTCATTGCGCTGCTGGATAAGCTGCAGCGCGCGATCGCAGACCTGCTTGCCGATTTGCTTGCTAGCGAGCCATGCCTGCTTGCGTTCTTCCGGATCAAGACTCGTTTCCAGAATCGTACGAATATCATTATTTGATACATGCTGGTTCTGTATGGTAGGACGGTAGGAATTGAAAATGTCCACTAGTTCCTTTGTCATGCGAGTAGAGCGTTCAGCCAGCTGCGGATCTAACTGTTGATTGATCATAAAGTGGTGAAGCTCTGTAAGCTGACGTTGTTGTAATGATGTAAGCTGCTTATTCTCTAGGTGCTTCGTAATGAGGGCGAACCGCTCTGTATCTGATAAATAACGCTTCCATTCATTTCGAGCAACCTCCAACGCATCATTCCATGATTCCTCACCTGTAGAAGTTACCATCCATCCTGTTTGACCAATCTTTACGCTTAGCTCCTGAAGATTCTTGTTCTCACGCTGCAAAAAAGACTCCACATCCATGACATCCATATGAATTCTCCTCTCCATAACACTACTAGCACAATGTGTAAGTTTATAGTTATTACCATACCAAAATAATGTAATTTGGAATTCTTGATTTATGGCATTAATCGTACAATTATGTAGGTATGTTGATGCTATAGTTAGGTATACCCGAGAAATTAAAAGAAAACAGGCAGAGCCAATTACAGTTACTTGAAGGTAACAAGGTTACTTTTAGGTTACTAGAACACTTCAAAGTGCGTACTTCCATTTCGATTCCATGTAAGCCATAATGCATGTATCGCGTTATGGTGAAATTCGCCGATCACATGACGTGTATAGGTGGATTCTTATGAAGAAGACTTAGGAGGAACGTGAAATGGCAGCGAATTTACAAGATAGAGTGACATTGCATAATGGAGTGACAATGCCGTGGTTCGGACTTGGCGTGTTCAAGGTGAATGACGGTTCCGAAGTTGTCGATTCCGTTGCGGCAGCAATCAAGAATGGATACCGCAGTATTGATACTGCAGCTATATATGGAAATGAAGCAGGCGTAGGCCAAGGAATCCAAATCGGATTGAAAGAAGCGGGTATCGCGAGAGAAGACTTGTTCATCACTTCGAAGGTGTGGAATTCGGACTTGGGTTATGAATCTACACTTGCAGCCTATGATGCAAGCTTGAAGAAGCTCGGTCTCGAATATTTGGATTTGTATCTGATTCATTGGCCGGTAGAAGGTAAGATTAAAGACGCATGGAGAGCGTTGGAGACCTTATATAAATCTGGTCGCGTGAAAGCAATCGGGGTAAGCAACTTCCACATTCATCATTTGCAAGATTTAATGAAGGATGCAGAAATTAAGCCGATGATCAACCAAGTCGAATTCCATCCACGCTTGACACAGCAAGAGCTGCGCGAATATTGCATGGAGCAAGGCATTCAGTTTGAGGCATGGTCTCCGCTTATGCAAGGACAACTGCTTGATCAACCTGAATTGCAAGAAATTGCTAGCAAGCACGGAAAATCGGTTGCGCAAGTAATCTTGCGCTGGGATCTGCAGCATGGCGTCATTACCATTCCGAAATCGATCAAGGAACATCGGATCGTTGAGAATGCCTCCATTTTCGATTTTGAATTGACATCAGAAGAGATGGAGCGCATTGATGGATTGAATCAACATCATCGTGTTGGTCCAGATCCTGACAATTTCGACTTCTAAATTGAATAACGAAGGGCTGCCCAAGTCACTAGTGTGACAAGGGGCAGCCTTTTTACGTTTATTGAACGGTCATCATGCATCATCTATGGACAAATGAAAACGAACATGAGAAAATAAGTCCCTGATATTGAGAATCATTATTAATTAAACAATCGTGGTTAACGAATGATAGGAGTAGGAGGAAAGTGGTGAAAGAGGATATACACAACGCCTTTTTACATAAGACCTTGTTGGAAATCAAACAAATGGAGCAGGTTGAAATTCACGATGGTAGTCGATGGGCGAAACAAGAGCTTATATCTCATATGTTACTGTATGTGGTGAATGGTAAGGGAAAATTGTACATGAACGACGGATGTAATGCCGCCGAGCTGCTGCCGAATACTGTTTTTCTTTTGCCGGTCGGAACCGTTCTTGCAGCTGAATGCGCCGCGGAACATGGACTGCACCTCTATAAAATCGAGTTCGACATCTATCGCGCAATGGAATGGAGCGATAAGAGAAGAGTATATGAGAAGGAGTTGACTTTGCCTGGTAACGGGGAAATACGGGTCGAGCAGCATCCTCGCATTAGACGCTTGATTCGATTAATATTCAAGGACAGCCCCTCTATAACGCGTATGGATCATTCCCCTAATAAGCCTTATCTACATGATTTATTAAGCGTCATATTTGACAACAGGATGTCCACGATATTAGAGAGCACCGACAATTTGCTGGATTACACGATTGAGTATATCCAGCAGGCATTTTCCACGAATATTACCTTGGCCAAGCTAGCGGATCTGACTGGTATGAATCCTTCTTACTTCTCTCAACTATTCAAACGGAAAATGAAGAAGAGTCCAATCGAGTATTTGACCGATCTGCGCATGAATCAGGCGAAGAAGCAATTGCTGCAGCCAAACGGAAAAATACGCGATATTGCCCAAGATGTAGGATACAAGGATGAGTTTTATTTCAGCAGGCGATTTAAGACATACAGCGGAATCGCACCAACCGCATATATGAAGCAGCAGCATATACATATCGTGTCACTCTCTCAGCCATACACAGACCATCTTTTAACACTGGGCGTGAAGCCATTAGCCATACATATCGATAAAGAAGCGCCAATGATGTCTATGCCAGTCTATGATCGATTGTGGGAACGATATCGAGAAACGTTATTGATGAACAAGCCCGATATGATTTTGTGCAAGGATCACATTTCCCAGCAAATGAACAGGTATTTTGGGGATATCGCTCCCATTGTAACGATTCCTTGGAAGCGTTTAGACGTATTCGGACACATGCGCGAGATTGCCCGTCTTGTGAGTAAAGAAAATGAAGCTTATGAATGGATAGCACGTCACGAAGAACGAGTCGAGCGCGACCAAAAAAAAGTAAAAGCAATGATCGGGGAAGGTACGGTTGGGCTGCTTACATTTGTCGATCATAAAGTAAAACTATATGGCGCGCGCAACATTGGACATGTGTTTTATCGATCTTTGAATTTATCACCACCTGAACAAATTCAAAGAGAAATAGATAAGCACTTGCCTGGAACGGTCTTTAATTGGATGTCTGCGACCACAGCAAATTTATCTGATTGCGATACGGACTATTTGTTCCTTGTAACGAAGTCTGGAGAGTGGGCGAGAGATTCCATAAAAGAGTTGCAGCAGAGCGAAGGCTGGCGCAGTCTTCCTGCCGTGAAGTATGGTAATGTGCATGTGTTGGATTGGGACAAATGGATGATGTATTCTCCACGGTCAATTGAAAGTCAACTCAGCGAGGCCGTAAGTCTGCTCATGGCTGCAAAATAAAAATTATACAAATAGATATCTAAAGATATGGCATGGATTAATGGATAGAGTTCGATCATAATAATGATTATCATTTTCATTTAAACAACATATAAAGGGGTTTTGGCATCATGATTACACGACATCGCATGAAGATACTTACTTGTATCTGCACATTACTCGTAATGATTACTGCAGCATGCAGCGGGCAAGTGCCCTCAAATAAACAGAGTGAATCGGGGAAATCATTACAGGTTCAAACGGCCACTTCCGATACGAAGCCGCCAGCTGATATTGCAGGAGCAGACAAACGGATTGCGGTATTATCTATTCCTTTTACGAGCGACTTGCTTGCTTTAGGAATTACCCCGATAGGAGCGGTTACGCAAAAAGGTAAAGAGTTTCTCCCACATGTAGCTGATCTCTTGCCACATACGCAAAATTTAGGGAATTCCCAAGATCCCAACCTTGAAGCGCTCGTGAACGTGGAACCAGACCTTATCATCGCGCAGGAAGAGCTGATAAAGGGCAAGGATGAACTTGAGAAGATTGCGCCGACAATTGTGCTTAATTTCAAGCAATCGACCTGGCAAGAACAGTTGCAGCAACTCGGTAAGGCGTTAGGCAAAGAAAAGGAGGCCGAAGCGTTCATTGCCGATTATAAGCAAAAAGCCGCTACAGCAAAAGAATCTATCAAGCAAGTGCTTGGTGACGAGACGGTGTTAGTGCTGCGCGTCATGAAAAAAGAGCTCAGAGTATACGGATTAGATCGCAATTATGGCTCGTTGCTTTATCAAGATTTGGGGATTAAACCCGCCAAGGGCTTAGAAAGTATAGGCCGAGGAAAGGAAGGGCCGCAATCCATCTCCAGCGAGCTGCTGCCGGATTTCGATCCCGATCACATTCTGCTTGAGGTATCTGCTGACAAGGCTGCGCAGCAGCTGTTCAAAGAGTTGGAGGATAGCTCCATCTGGAAACATCTAAAGGCGGTTAAAAACGGCAACGTTCATACGATTGAACAGCAGCCATGGTTAGATTACTCGGCTCTTGGCCAGCTTAAATCGTTGGATGAGGCGGTAAACCTATTTACGCGCAAATAGGTGACGGCGTCTAGCAAACAATAAGGGGCTGCCATTACATCATCAAGGAAGACGGGTGGAAGCCCCTTACTCTTATGACCATTCCTATTGAATGACCCCACATGCAATTCGATCACCTGAGTTGCCTGACGGATCAGTCGTATAATCATCAGGCTGTGCATGGATGATTAACGCTGTACCACCTGACTTCAACAGCGAATTCGGCTTATCCTTCTCCAGCGTGACCATCTCAGTTGTGAAGGTGGCTTGCGCTTTGCCGTCTTCTCCTACCTCTAGATTTGGCAAATCGCCACTATGGTAACCCTTCGGATTCTCAAAGCCATGCTCCTTATGAGTCGGGTTCAAATGGGCCTCAGCGGTCTTGAAGTCAGGGGTATCGCAACGGCCTACCGCGTGAAAGTGTATGCCATGCTTACCTGGTGACAGACTTTGGACATCGATCGCCATTTGAACCTTATTGCCGACTTGAGTTAGCTGTGCCGTACCGATGGAATCTCCTTTCGTGTTAATTATATTTACGTTTACACTGGGAGACTTCACTCCGGCCATTGTTTCCTTAGCTACACATGCGCTAAGCAGCAGACAGCTTATCAGCAGGCACGCGAATACGAATTTCTTCATGTTGACCTCCTTGAGTTATATCGTGTCGGTAACAGTGTTCACCTATTTTTCAGAAAGAAAACCGTCTTTCTTCAATTTGCTTATGGTTAAGGGATTAACAATCACAGATATGGTATGCTTGTACAGGAAGAATCTAGACAGGGCGTTAGCATGGTGCATGATGTTCGAATTAGCATGAGGTGCATGCTGTTGGAAGAAAGCCTAAAGCGAGGGTTGAGCATGATTCAGGTGAAAGGCGCAATTGACGCGAATACGAGATGCCGTCATTATCAATCAGAGGTGGACGTAATTGCGATTAAGTTCAAATGCTGTGGCACGTATTATGGCTGCTATTATTGTCATGAGGAGGCAGAGGATCACGAGCCTATGGTATGGCCAATAGCGGAATGGGGTACGAAGGCGATTTTATGTGGCAATTGCCATACGGAGCTCACGATTCATGAGTATCTTAGTTGTAACTATAAGTGCCCGATATGTCGAACCTCATTTAACCCAGGATGCAAGAACCACGATCATTTGTATTTTGAACAAGAGAAGGTAACGGCGGTTGTTAGTAAAGGCTAGAGAAGCAGACGGAAAATATACTTTCTTACTATGGAATACACAAAAGATGACTTCTGAATGGATCGAGGCCACTGAAAAAGTCCATCTCATGTTAAAGGTACAGCCCCCCCCCAAGAAAATTGAGGAAGCTGTACCTTTTTTTTGCTTATAATGAAAGCATCATGGAGAGCGGGTGAGCGAGATGATTCGTCAACAACAAACCTTGGTTCTGAGTCCTTATGTGGCATTGTACGACATCGTCGTGCCGAAGGACAACATGCTCCGTCAAATTAATGAACTGGTGGACTTCACCTTTATATATGAGGAACTGGAAGAAAAATATTGTTTGGATAATGGACGCAACGCCATCGACCCCATCCGCATGTTTAAATACTTACTGTTGAAAGCTATCTTTGAACTGTCTGACGTAGATATTGTCGAGCGTTCGAAGTACGACATGTCATTTAAATATTTCCTCGGCATGGCGCCGGAAGACTCGGTAATCGACCCGAGTTCCCTGACAAAATTCCGCAAATTGCGATTGAAAGACATGAATCTGCTCGACATGCTCATCGATCAGACAGTGGCCCTTGCAATCGAGCGGAATATCTTAAAGAGTACCTCTATCATCGTAGATGCTACACATACGAAAGCACGTTACAACCAGAAGTCACCGCAAGAAATCCTACAAGACCGTGCTCGAAAGCTGCGTAAGGTTGTTTACAGCATGGACGAGTCGGTCAAAACAAAGATGCCAGCGAAGAACATGAACAACGTGCTTGAAGACGAAATCGCATACTGCCAAAAGCTTGTCGCCTTTATTGAAAAGGAATCTGGAATCGCACAGGTGCCAAAAGTTCTGGAACCGCTTAATCTTCTGAGAGAAACAATTGAGGATGATGTGGAGCAACTGCAACTTGCAACAGATCCAGATGCACGCGTAGGACACAAGAGTGCAGATAGCGCCTTTTTCGGCTACAAGACACATCTAGCAATGACCGAGGAACGACTCATAACAGCAGCCGTAATTACGACAGGCGAGAAAAATGATGGCAAGCAATTGCAAACACTGATCGAAAAAAGCCAAGCTGCTGGAATGCAGGTCAAAACGGTGATTGGGGATACGGCGTATTCGGAGAAAGATAACCTGATCTACACGAAACAGAACGAAATTGAACTTGTAGCGAAGCTGAATCCACTAATTACCCAAGGCGCTCGCAAGAAAGAGAACGAATTTCTGTTTAACAAAGATGCTGGAATGTACGTTTGTCCAGCCGGACACATAGCGATTCGGAAAGCACGACAGGGTAAGAAAGGTGTCAGTAAAAACCAGCTGAAGACCTATTTTTTCGATGTGGAAATTTGTAAACGCTGCCCATTGAAGGAAGGTTGTTACAAAGAAGGAGCTAAGAGCAAAACGTACTCAGTGACGATAAAGTCTGATGAACACGTGGAGCAGATAGCGTTCCAGGAAACAGAATATTTCAAGGCGAAATCTAAGGAACGCTACAAAATTGAAGCCAAAAATAGCGAACTCAAACATAGGCACGGGTATGATGTAGCCACATCCTCGGGTCTGCTTGGCATGCAATTGCAAGGCGCGATGGCGATATTCGCTGTAAATCTCAAACGAATATTGAAGCTAGTGGACTGAGGATTACTAGAAAACCAGCTAAGCTAGACCCACAAAAAGAAGACATTCGTCTCGAAATGCGGTACGAATGTCTTCTTTTCTGTTGTCTAAATAGCATCTGAAGAAAATGGCTAGTTCTTCAGTGGCCTCGAATGGATCAGAGGTCATCTTTTTTTTGTGGGATCTAGCTATGGCTAGGAATGTGCAGTTGTTTGTGGTCATTAAGACATGCTTAATGTTATGTATAGTATGTATTATATGCACCCAATTTTCATTATAATACACATTTTAACCGTTGATTACCGAAATAAAATCGAATATAGTGTGTATTATATATTGAAATTCCATTTATTATGACGTAATATATGAGTTGAGCAAAGGAGGTTCAAACGATATATGCTGAAACGACTCGGTGTGAGTGGTACAGGAAGAATCGGCAGATTAGTTATTCGCAGTCTGTTCATGAATGGAAACGGTGCATCACTTGGCCTTATTAATTCTACCTGTGCACCTGATCAATTGGCGCATCTCTTGAAGTATGATTCGATTCACGGTCGCTGGGAGGAAGATATTAAGGCGGGAGATCAATGCCTTATCATTCGGGGACATCGGATTCCGTTAGTAAGCGAACGCAACCCAGAACTGCTGCCATGGAGAGAGCACGGAATTGATGTTGTCGTTGATGCAACAGGGAAGTTTAAGAGTCGTTCAGAAGCATCCCTGCATCTGGAAGCGGGAGCAAAGCGGGTTGTCGTGACAGCCCCAGGTAAGGATCTGGATTGTACTATCGTAATGGGCGTGAACGAGCACGCATATGATCCGCAGGAGCATACACTTATTTCTACTGCTTCCTGCACAACGAATTGTCTAGCTCCGCTTCTTCATGTTCTTGATCAGGAATTTGGCTTGGGCTACGGTTGGATGACGACGGTCCATGCGTATACGAATGATCAGAAGCATCTGGATAATGCACATTCGGACTGGAGAAGAGGCCGTGCTTGCGGCAGCTCCATTATTCCAACTTCAACAGGAGTTGGCAAAGCCTTGAAGGATATTCTGCCCCATCTGGCGGAGCGGGTTCAGGGTCTGTCCTTGCGAGTTCCCGTGCAAAATGTATCCTTAGTCGACCTTACTGCTCATTTGCACTGTGAAGTTACGAAGGAAGACATCGTCCGCGCATTTACAAATGCGATTAAGGAAGGCATGGGGCATTATGTAGAATACAATGAGGAGCCGCTTGTCTCCTCCGATTATATTGGCAACAACAAATCTGCAATTATTGATGGGTTATCAATTCAAACATCAGGGTATCAGGTGAAGCTGCTGGCATGGTATGACAATGAATGGGCATACGCATGCCGTGTAACGGATTTCGTCAAGTATATGTTCGTCCAATCCGAGGAGGTAGAACAATCATGCGGAACCAAATCGATGAGCTCATTGATCAGTATGTAAAAGAGAACGACTTGGGCACAATCATTTGCCGATATTGTGATGACATTATTGATACACTGCCTACGAATGGCGTGAAGACGAAATATATGGTGTGTGACAAAGAAGCGTGCCGCGAGCAAGAGGGGAGTGCTACGGCTTGATAAGTGTGCGCGTGAATTCGTTCCGAAATGGTGGCAAAGAGGATGCTGAGCTGCTGGGCGGCAAAGGTGCTAATTTGGCTGAAATGACGAAGGCGGGACTCCCAGTCCCGCCAGGCTTCACCATAACGACAGAAATGTGCAGACAGTATTACAGCAATGGATGCCGACTTCCCGAGGGATTAATGGATGAAGTAATGCGTGCAATGGTGGAACTGGAAAGAGTGCAGCAGCGCCGATTCGGCAGTGCTGAATGCCCGCTGCTTGTATCGGTTCGATCAGGCGCTGTGACATCAATGCCTGGAATGATGGATACGATACTCAATCTTGGGCTTACAGATCAGACAGTAGAAGGATTGGCTAAGCTCACGCAAAATCGCAGATTCGCTTATGACTGTTATCGCCGCTTCATTCAAATGTATGGCTCTGTTGTCTATAATATCGAGGCTGTCCATTTCGAACGCATACTTCAGCAAGAAAAGCTGCTCGCTGGGTGCACCGAGGATCAACAGCTTACGGAAGAATCGCTGTGTTCTCTTGTTCAGAAGTTCAAGCAGCTCATTGAAGTGCGCTCGGAACGCTTATTCCCTCAGGATGTGAAGCAGCAGCTTCAAGAAGCAGTTGAGGCTGTATTTCTGTCTTGGTCGAGTCCAAGAGCGAAGGTATATCGGAAGGTGCATCACATCCCACACGATCAGGGTACTGCTGTCAATATACAGTCGATGGTATTCGGAAATATGGGGGAGACAAGTGGAACTGGCGTGTTGTTTACACGCAACCCATCAACAGGAGAACCCGACTTATTTGGTGAATACCTCATGAACGCGCAGGGTGAAGATGTAGTTGGTGGTACAAGAACGCCAGTTTCGATCTCGCAGCTCGAAGTAACGATGCCACATGCCTATGAGGAGCTGACTTTATGCGCTAAGCAGTTAGAGCTTCAATATCGGGATATGCAGGATATTGAGTTTACGATCGAGAACGGGAAGTTGTATTTGCTCCAGACCCGCAATGCCAAACGCAATGCTAGAGCTGCCCTGCAAGTTGCAGCCGATTTAGTGAAGGAAGGCCTGATTAGCAAGGAAGAGGCCGTAATGAGAATTGATGTGCAGCACCTGAATCATATGCTTCATCGTTCGCTTCATACAGCTGCGGGCTATCGTGCAATCGCGACTGGGCTTCCTGCTTCACCAGGCGCGGCATGTGGGCAAGCGGTGTTCGACGCCGACACAGCAGATGAGTGGAAGCGACTAGGGAAGCCGGTTATTCTCCTTCGGATGGAGACAACACCGGAAGATATCCATGGTATTGTTGCCGCAGAAGGGATCGTAACACTGCGTGGCGGTATGACCAGTCATGCTGCCGTTGTAGCTCGGGGGATGGGTAAGCCGTGTGTGTGCGGCTGTGAAGCGCTGCAGATTGATGAGGAGCAGCGTCAGCTGATCGCCGAGGGGAATGTCCTTCGAGAGGGAGATTGGATTACGATTGATGGGGGCAGTGGACAGGTAATACCGGGGAGAATTGAGCTTCAAGATGCCAATGTATCACCCGAGATGCTGCTCATCTTGCAATGGGCGGATGAGATTCGTGCGATGAAGGTACTCGCGAATGCGGATTCACCAGCGGATGCCCGCAAAGCAAGAGAATTCGGTGCGGAAGGTATCGGCCTGTGCAGAACAGAGCACATGTTCCTGTCACCGGCAAGAGTGCCTATCGTACAGCAAATGATTATGGCAGATAAGGATATCGATCGTCAGCTGGCATTGAATCGGCTTTTGCCAATGCAGCGTGCAGACTTCGAAGATATGTTCCGTGAGATGAACGGATTGCCGGTTACCATACGCCTGCTCGATCCCCCGCTGCATGAATTCCTCCCGAATCTTGAGGAGCTTACAGAGCGATTGGATGCACTTCGCTCCTCGGGACAAGAAGAACGTGAGCAGGAATATGAGCGCAAGGAGCTTGAACGGATGATCCGCCGAGTTCGGGATCTGGAAGAAACGAACCCAATGCTCGGACAGCGTGGCTGTAGACTTGGAATTATGTTCCCCGAAATTTATGAGATGCAGGTAGAAGCAATATTCCAAGCTGTGCTGCGTTGTCTTCGTGATGGTGTTGCAGTTCAGCCCCAGATTATGATCCCACTTGTCGGTCACGTTAATGAACTGCAATTCCTGCGCAACATTGTCGATCTCGTGGCGGAACAGGTATTGGGTGAAGAGAGACGTAATTGCATGTATAAGGTAGGAACGATGATCGAAGTGCCTCGCGCGGCATTAACAGCAGGCGAAATTGCTCGTTCGGCGGATTTCTTCTCCTTCGGTACGAATGATCTGACGCAAATGACATTTGGCTATAGTCGAGATGACGCGGAGGGGAAGTTCCTAACGCATTACGTGGAAAATAAGCTGCTTCCTCATAACCCATTTCAAGTGCTGGATACGGAAGGTGTTGGCAAGCTGATTGAGATGGCGGTCAATCAAGGCCGCTCCGTTAACCCGATGCTCACGACCAGCATTTGTGGGGAGCATGGTGGCGACTATGAATCCATTATGTTCTGCCATCAGATCGGCTTGGATTATGTCAGCTGCTCTCCGTATCGGCTTCCAGTCGCTCGTATTGCAGCGGCACAGGCGCAGATCCGTCTGGGAGGCGCATTAAGGCGACAAGCAGAATCACATGCAGGAGAACGGCCAGTAGATCAATCATCACAAGAAGCAGCGGTATGATTAGCTTGACCTTATAACCCTGCGCATGACTTACGGGGCGGAGTACGTGATCTTCTGCAATTGGGAGTTACGCACTTTCCGCCCAGAATGCTATAATCTTGTCAGAAGATGAACAGAATCCTACGTATTTCACGTATGGGCAGGGATCGTGATTCAAGGCGACCTTTATAGCATGAAACGGAGGGATGCGCTATCGAACTAACAACGAGACAGTTAGAAATTATTAAAATCGTCAAGAAGCATGCCCCCATTACGGGAGAACAAATCGCGGAGATGTTGACGGTCAGTAGACCTACGATTCGTGCGGATTTATCCTTGCTGGTCATGCTCGATTATATTGCGGCAAAGCCCAAGGTAGGCTATTTTCTCGGGGAGAAGGCGGAGAAGAAGGAGTCGGATTCCTACGTCCTGCGCAACATGAAGGTCGGACAGGTTCAGGGCATGCCAGTTGTGGTTGATGTGAAGACGACAGTACAGGATGCGGTTGTCACCTTATTCTTAGAGAACATCGGCAGTCTCATTGTAACCGATGAAGGCGGCAAGCTTGCAGGTGTCATTTCGCGCAAGGATTTGCTTAAGGTTACATTAGGCAATCCGAATGCGTCCTCGATGCCTGTCAGCATGGTGATGACCAGACAACCGAATATTGTAACGATTACGCCAGAGGAATCTGTATTGGAAGCTGCGCGTAAAATGATACATCACCAAGTAGACAGCCTTCCGGTCGTATCTTACCCAGAGAATCGTTCTGATCTGGAAGGGAATGTCGTAGGACGAATAACGAAGACGACGATCATCAAGCTGATGCTCGACAAAGTAGACCAGGATTAGCAGGGGGACGAAGCGTATGGGGAACGCGTCATATACGATAACCGTGTGTTCAGATTCCGTCGGGGAGACGGCAGAGGCTGTAGTGAAGGCGACAATACGCCAATTCGAAGCGCCGCAAATCAGGATTAAGCGCTATATGAATGTGCGCAATGAGGAAGAGCTCCGCATGTTGATGGAGGAGGCTGCCGAATCCGGAGGATTTGTCGCGTATACGCTCGTTCAGCCTGAATTGCGGGAAGCCATTAAAGAGCATGCAATCCGTCTAAATGTTCGAGCTGTGGATGTTATGGGGCCGATGATTCAAGCTTTCGTCGATACGTTTGCGGATCAGCCGAAGCGAATGCCAGGATTGCTGCATCGTTTGGATGCCGATTATTTTCAGCGCGTTGAAGCCGTGGAGTTCGCTGTCAAGTGTGATGATGGCAAGGATCTGCATGCGATCCTGAAGGCGGATATTGTGCTGTTAGGGGTCTCTCGCACCTCCAAAACACCATTGAGCGTCTTCTTGGCTCATAAGGGGAAGAAGGTTGTCAATTATCCGGTAGTGCCTGAAATTCAGCCGCCAGAGCACTTGTACAGCATCTCCCCAAGTAAAATAATCGGTTTGACGATGAACGCTGAGCATCTATTGAAGATCCGTTCTGAGCGGCTGAAGACGATGGGGCTTCCTGTCTTAGCTAGATATGCTTCGCTCGATCGCATCGTCGAGGAATTGGAATATGCCCGTTCATTGTTCGACCGATTAGGTTGCCCTGTCATCGATGTGACGGATAAAGCAATTGAGGAAACTGCAGGCATTGTCATGGATTTGATTACGTGAGTGAAATCAACTTGTCGTAGATAAAAGGGAGAGAAGTGGAGATGGATCGTCAGCTAGCTCTGGAAATCGCACGTGTTACAGAGGCAGGCGCTCTGGCGTCAGCCTCCTGGATCGGCCGGGGTGACAAGCATGGCGCGGATTATGCCGCTACCTCTGCTATTCGGGAAATGTTCGATTCCGTTCCGATTAATGGGACGGTTGTAATCGGTGAAGGTGAAATGGATGAGGCACCAATGCTCTATATTGGAGAGAAGGTTGGGAGCCGCTTCGGGCCGGATGTTGATGTCGCAGTGGATCCGCTAGAAGGAACAGAAGTTGTCGCGAATGGATTGAATAACGGAATGTCAGTCATCGCTATTGCAGAGAGGGGCAATCTTCTGCACGCTCCAGATATGTATATGCAGAAGCTAGCCGTAGGCCCGCTGCTCGCAGGCCACGTCAATTTAGATGATCCGATTGAGGTAACACTGGAGAAGTCCGCAGCAAGGCTGGGCAAGTCTGTAGAAGATCTCACGGTCATGATTCTTCAGCGAGATCGCCATCGTGAACTTATTGAAGCCCTACGCAGCAGTGGAGTTCGGATTAAGCTGCTTGATCATGGGGATGTATCCGGTGCGATTGTACCGGCAATTATCGAGAGTGGCGTTGATCTGTACGTCGGCTCTGGCGGAGCACCGGAAGGCGTGCTGGCTGCTGCAGCTCTCCGCTGTCTTGGAGGAGAAATGCAGGGTCGGCTCATGGTGCAGAGTCGGGAACAGCTAGAGCGCTGCAAGCGGATGGGGATTCAACAGCCTGATTCATTGCTTCGAATGGAACAGCTTGTAGGTACAGGCGATATCATATTTGCAGCGACGGGCATCACAAATAGCGACTTGCTGAATGGGGTTCGTAACTTACCTGGTCAGCGTGTGGAGACGCACTCGGTCATCATGCGTGCGAACACAGGAACCATACGGTACTTGCGGTGTGTGCACAATATGTCGATCAAGCTTAAGTATGCGGCAGGGATGCATGGATAGAAGACGACGACTTCATTTCAAATGAAAAGACCGTCCTTCACCGGAATGAAGATGCAGCAAGGGAACATGATCCTCTACGATCACAAATCCAAATGTACTTCTCTTTTTGTAGACGAGACCCATCATGAATATACGTGCGAGAGCTGGATTGCAGCGGCTGGCAGCGTACATTCAATGATGGGTTTTTTGTTGTGTTTATTTGACGATCAGAGTACCTTGAATATGATGTATTTGCAGTAAATTTTCAGAAAAACAGATAAAAAGTCATAGCATCTATAAAAATTATGTCTGATTTTGTCGATAATGATAAAGTTACATAGAGGGGAGAGAAAGCATGAAGTTTAGATTTAGAGACCTGCGTACTTCAATTAAAATTTTTATACTGGTTGGTGTAGGCATTTTGCTGCTGGCATTAAGTACGCTGACTTCGTATCGCGCCATGAATGAGATCAATCATAAGAACGACACCATTTTCAAGCATAATCTGATGTCGATCATGTGGGTGAAGCAGATTATGGTGAATAACCGTTCCATTGACTCCGCCATATTCGAATTAATGGCAAGCAGTGATGATCGGCGGAATAGTGAGCTCAAAGCATCTATTGCTCGTTTCCGTGGTGAAAGTGATACACTCATGAAGAAATATAAGGAAGTCTTGCAAACGGATGAGGAAAAAACATTCGTAGCTGAGTATGAGAAGGCGCTAAAGCCATATCGCGATAGTAATATTCGTGCTATAGAGTTGGCAATCGCGAATAAGAATGAAGAGGCATATGACTATTACGTACACAATGTACGCGAGTCTCGCAGCAAGGTACAAGAAGTGTTGACCGAGCTTGTAAAGTGGAATGAAAATTTGGCGGAGCAGCAAGCGAAGAAATCAACGGAGCTAACGAAAGCTTCCACCACGACGAATGTAATCATAGGAATGATTTCACTGCTTGTATGCGTGCTAGTTGGATATGTGATCGCCAATCTGATTGTGAAGCCGCTTCGACAAATGCAAACCTTGATGAAACAAGCAGAACAAGGAGATCTCACGGTTCGCGGCTCCTATGATTCGAAGGATGAGATCGGGGTGCTGATGAAGGACTTCAACAAGATGATAGACGGTTTGTCCTCGATTATGAGCACGGTGCATGAGCGTTCGGTGCAACTGCTTCACAATTCACGCTTAGTCTCTGACAATGCGAATGAAACGGCGCAAGCGACAGAGCATATTGCCGCTTCAATGGAACAGGTCGCATCGGGTGCGCAGCTGCAGCAGACAGCATCGGAGGAAAATGCGATTGCGCTTGAAGAATTTGCGCGCGGTATTCAATCGATTGTCGAAAATACATCGAGCGTTGCAGAATTGGCCAATCATTCGGCCATACAAGCTGAGCAGGGCAATGCAACGATCGTCGATGCGATGGAGCAGATGAAGTCAATTAACCAATCCGTACAAACAACGGAATCTGCTGTTGAACAGCTGCATGATCATTCTCAGCAGATCGAGAACATTATTGATGTTATTACGAATATTGCAGGGCAGACGAATCTTCTTGCGCTCAATGCGTCGATTGAAGCAGCAAGAGCCGGGGAGAGCGGCAGAGGGTTCTCAGTCGTTGCCGGAGAGGTACGCAAGCTGGCTGAACAGTCTAGTGAATCTGCCAAGCAAATAGCCGAGCTTATTGTGGAAATGCAAAACAGCACGCAGGAAACGGTAAATGCAATGGCTTATGTACGTCAGGATGTTGCGTCAGGTATGAAGGTTGTTGCGCAGGCAGGGCAGATGTTCGAGCACATCATGGCGCTGGTGCAGCAAGTGACAGGGCAAGTACAGGAGACATCAGCTGCGACAGAACAGATGTCAGCAGGTACTGAGGAGATTACTGCTTCAGTTGACGAAATGGCGAAGATTGCAGCAGATACGTCTTCCACCGTACAATCGGTGGCGGCTGCATCTGAGGAGCAGCTTGCCTCTGTAGAGACCATTTCTGCTTCGATCGGACAGTTGAAGCAAATGGCGGAAGAGCTGCAGGAGATGGTGAATCGTTTCAAGCTATAATCGCATGTAGAATGGGGATTTCATTGTATTACCGGTTGCTAGAAATAGCGGCCGGTTATTTATTTTGTAAACGAAGCAGAAACATTATGTACAGAAAAAGGATGTGCCGCAGCACATCCTTTATGTATACGATTATTTATAATAGGAGTCGATGAGTGGAATAAAGTATCCACCGCCGCCCTTGACTTGGAAGCTGATAACAACATTTTTTACACCGCCAATATTGGCTTCAATTTCTTTGAGTCCATCTTCAGGAAGAATCGAATCTACTTTCTTTAGCAGTGCGTTCTTGTCGAGATCGGAAATCTCGATATTCGTTAACTCTTGATCGATTGCAGCAAGCTTGATGACGATCTTCTGATATTTTTTGTTAGGAGTGACGATGATGGATGGCGCTTGCGAACTATCAGAATGATCATAGATGACTTCCTTATAATTTTTGCCGCTGTAGGTCGTTTGTGCGGGGTCTTTGGAGTAGTAAGAGTTCGAAAAAATTTCTGCATTTAGAGGAGTGCCGTTAACTTTTTCGCCCACAATGATTTCATTTGTTTTCGAGTCGATGGCAACTGCAACATTCAATGCGCTGCCAATGCCTTTAACTGGTACATATACGTTGCCGTTATACCTAATCGGTTGCAGTGCCAATCCCTTGTCATCATTGAACTGAACTGCCTTTCCATTCACCTTCACCTTAGCAGTGCTGTCCAAGTAAGCCTCAATCTTCTTCAGGTTGGTGCCTGCATACACGCCAGTGCCTAGACCGACTAGTAATGCAGCGCTAGTTAGAGAAGCGACTAGTGCTTTTCTCAATTCATCCCACTCCTTTTTATTCACACAAATGAAAGGAAATCATAGCTAGATAGTAGAGGAACAGAGGTCTACAATCAATAGTTCTAATTGCTTATTATTCGAGCAAACTGTCACTTTCCCAGCGTCAAGAGGGAGTGATCATTGGAAGGAAA
This sequence comes from Paenibacillus sp. KS1, assembly GCF_001680695.1. Lineage (NCBI taxonomy): Bacteria > Bacillati > Bacillota > Bacilli > Caryophanales > Paenibacillaceae > Paenibacillus > Paenibacillus sp. KS1. The sequence continues at coordinate 20,273 of NZ_MAIS01000026.1, forward strand.
GTGTGTACATATAAATAAAACGCTTGGACTGCGAAGAGCCCAAGCGTTTGAGGGGGGAGATATACTAGCTTTATTGTGCTTTTACGAATTCAGCAGATTTAATACCTGCTTGGCGACCGAAGATAATGATATCTGCAACGGAGTTGCCGCCGATACGGTTCTCACCGTGCAGGCCGCCGATGACTTCACCTGCTGCGTAGAGACCTGTTATAGCCTTGCCATCCTTGGTTACAACTTCGGTGTTTGTGTTGACTTTTACGCCGCCCATTGTGTAGTGGATACCAGGAGCAATTTTGATTGCATAGAATGGTCCAGCGGACAATTCGTTGTCCATGCCTGTTGTTCTGCCGAATTCAGCATCTTTTTTGTCTTTCACCGCGCCGTTCCATGTATCAAGTGTAGCTTTGAGCTGGTCGCCCGGAACGCCCATTACTTTGGCCAAATCTTCAACCGTTTCACCTTGGATGACAAATCCCATTTTGTCGTATTGTTGAATAGCTTTTGCACGGGATTTCACGCCAGAATCAAATACAAGGTAAGCTGCTTTGTCAGACAGTTTATTAATTGCTGCCGTTACGTTATCGCGAGTATCCAGCTCGTTCGTGAATCGTTTGCCGTCTTTATCAACCAAGATTGCACCTTCACCGCGAACTGCTTCCCCGATAAGATAGGACTTCTCTTGCTGTACAGTAGGGTGAACCTGAATTTGATCCATATCTACAGTTACGCCGCCGAGCTTCTCAATCATCGTAATGCCGTCACCAGTGCTGCCGATTTGGTTCGTTGTTACGAGACCTTTCAAATCAGGGCGAACAGAGGAGATCATGTCCATGTTAGCACCATAACCGCCTGTTGTGACAACAACTGCGTTTGCGGCAATGTTCTTCTCATCCTTCTCTTCGAAGAGGACTTTAACGCCGTTCACTTTTCCGTCTTTTTCTGTTATATCAGTAACTTTTGCATTTACGAAAACCGGAATTCCTTTAGACTGTACATTCTTAACCAAGCCGCTGACGAGATATTGTCCAACTGCAGATCCGTCTTCAGGTCGGTGTGTACGTTTTTCCTTCATACCGCCAGTAATCGTAAGGTTGTTCAAGCGAATGCCAATGGAATCCAACCAGTCGATTGCGCTTGCGGAATTGTCGACGAAATAACGAAGCATTTCTTTGTCGTTCGTACCGTGACCACCTTTTAATGTTTGTTCGAAGAAGAGGTCGTTATTGTCTTCAATGCCTTGCTCTTTTTGGAACTTGGTTTGAGATGCATTCATACCCGAAGAGGATTTCATCGTATTTCCGCCGGCTGCTGGCATTTTTTCGAAAATAACCGGATTCATGCCTTTGGCTTTGGCCTCAAGAGCAGCCGTCATTCCCGCTCCGCCAGCACCGATGATGATGATATCATATTTGTCTTTCAGTTGATCGATAGGGGTATAGCTCGCTTTAGAAGCGCCGGACACAGCTTCTGTTTCTGGTTTCTCCGTTTTTGCTGCGTTGTCTTGATCCTGCGTCTTGTTCCCATTACCACCGCATCCTGCGATGATAAGCATGATCGACAGAAGAAGAATCATTGTTGCTGTAGCTTTCTTTCTCATGTGAAACCCTCCACTTTCTATCTCTTTATAAATGAACATAGTTTCAATACCCAGAATAAAATCAGACGAAGCAAACCAGATGTTGGGTGTGCTATGTACTCAATATCTCCGTTATTTTACGGTTATATCGGGTGCTGTTCCGTACTGACAGGGTATGTGTTTGATGCTCATTTCAATTTTAATCAATTATTAATACAAAGATTGTGATGTATTTCACATTCCGGGGTGATTTTTATCATATTTGTCCTGCGTAAATATTGGTAAATAGAAACGAAGTTAAATGATGCCTAGCATATAGGAGTTAGAATGGTGGGTATAGGTGGTTCTTGCTAAGAAGTTTTGCTATAATGTGGTTTATATTATGAATTTCCCCCTATTATTTATTATGTAAGGTGATCACTCATTATGGCACTCTCATTTGCAAGATTAATTAAATGCAAACCCCCGATACCCTGACATTTCGATGATGTAATTGAGATTTCCGAAATTATAGGGGGAATGCAAGTTGGCACAAAAAATCTCAACTCCATCATTGCTTTTGTTTATTATTCTTGTGGGATTTCCACAAATCAGTGAAACGATATATACGCCTTCCTTGCCGGACATTGCTAGTCAATTGCAGGCAAGCAACAACATGATTCAGCTTACGCTCAGCATTTATTTTCTTGGTTTTGCGTTTGGCGTGTTTTGCTGGGGAAGGTTATCGGATGCAATTGGCCGACGTCCTGCTATGCTGTGGGGCATTTTCGTATATGGAATCGGTAGCCTAGGCTGTTACCTGTCAGGTTCCGTGGAATGGCTATTGGTAAGCCGGTTCATTCAGGCATTCGGTGCAAGTACAGGCTCGGTTGTGACGCAAACGATTTTGCGAGAAAGTATCGACGGTTCGAAGCGTCATGCTGTATTTGCTCAAATCTCAGCAGCTCTTGCCTTTACACCGGCTCTAGGGCCGCTGATTGGAGGTTGGGTCGACCAGTCGCTAGGCTTCAAGGCCGTATTTCTAACCCTTGTCGTGATGAGTGTGGCAATATTCGCGTACACGTTCGCTTCTTTACCTGAGACGAGAGTTGCCACGACGACCTCGAATGTGAATACAATATCTGTCGTTAAGCGCCTCATTGCAGACGGCAGAGTATGGGCATTTGGCTTTCTAATCGGAGCAACAAATGGCATTCTGTTCAGTTACTATGCAGAAGCGCCTTTCGTTTTTATTGAATACTTTGAGATGACGCCCGGCATCTATGGCTTCTTTGGTATTTTTGTAGCGCTGTCTTCGATAATAGGAGCCATGCTGTCGAAGAGACTATTGTCCACCTACAAGCCAGAGCTAATCATACTGATCGGCTGTCTTGTTACCGCGCTCGGTGCTGGAGCGCTAGTCGGTTTTACGCTTAGTGGATTAAGCTCATCTCTGTTGTCCATGGGTGTATTTGTCGCCTGTATCTTCATTCTGCTGCTCGGTATCGGTATGGCGATTCCGAACTGCTTAAGCCTAGCGCTAATGCGCTACAGCGATGTATTGGGTACGGCAGGGGCTATTTTTGGATTAGGGTATTATCTCATCGTGAGTCTGATTACGAGCGGAATGAGCTATTTGCATAATGACTCATTAGTGACGATGCCTATGTACTTCTTCGTGCTGGCGGCTATTATGGTTATCGTGAGCAGACGAATTTCGAGTGAGTAAGCAAGGTAAACGCATAGCAACTAGAAGTGCTACTGCATAGAGACAGAAGCCGATTTTCTGAAATAGAAAATCGGCTTTTTTTGTTTTTTTCTTCATATGACCAAATGAATAACATTTCGATCGTAATCAAACAGTGGAGTTGAAGGAATTCCAAGTTCTAAGTGGAATAGGTAAACAGGTATTTTAGTTCATCTATATTACTTCATATAGGAGTGGAACCATATTTGAATGATACATTCAAAACTACCTTAATCATCTTATTATCAGTGCTAATTGTATTTGGAATCCCAACGTTCATATTCTTAGAAGTCTACCAATTTCCTAAGAAGATCGATGTGGTTCGATCTGCTATAACTTATAATGAGAAAGACCCTTCATCTTTTAAGAAAACCTCGATTCACATATCCGGGACATTCGTTCGACCTTTTCTACGACAACATAAATTCGTAGGTTCCATTCGAATTGACGGCATCGATATTTCGAACAAGTATAAATCATTAGATACGTATATATTTGAAAAAATAAAAGGGATTAATTCAGGAAGTTTGCTTTATCATAGCCCAGATCTAAAAAAGTATAAAGAGGAAGGAGCTATCTGGGCAGGTATGATTTGGTTTGATGATGATTTTCAGGATATAAACATAGAGTGTTTCAAAGAGATGAAGGAGAATGTGGACTTTATTGTAACGGCTGATTCTTATGAAGATGCGCTTCTTGTTCAACAGAAGATGAGGAAAGCTTTTGGATCTGGTTTTATGCCGAGTGAGTAGTTCGATTTGATATGCGTGGTATTCAATAGAGAAGTCCGTAAACATATAAAACAGCGGCAGTTCGGACGATGTGTTGTCCATAACTGTCGCTGTCTTCATTTCTAGCAAATCCATTTCTTGTTTTTGCAAGAAATGTGGTTGGTATTATATCAACCTAAGGTCAATTAATGAAATAAGTAGCCGTGATGTGGTTGATTGTATAGGTGGAAGGTGCCGCAAACTGCAAATACAGATACCCGTCTTCAGTCGCAGTGAAAATTCTTCCTACATTGCTGTTGAAAAATGTCCCGAGATGATTGCTCGAGTCATATACCGAAAAGTACGAATAGCTCCCTTGTGCATAGACCGTAAGCTGTTGGCCTTTCTTCAAATAGATCCCTTCCAGTGAGCTCAGTTCATTGGGACGAAGTGCAAAGTACTTAACGAACTTCTGTGTTTGTTGAACCTCAGGCTTGACAGCATCGATAGGTGCAGTGGAAGCATATGCAGGTGCTGCTGTAGCCAGGGCGACCAGTACTGATAATGACATAAGCAATTTCTTCAAACGAATTCAACTCCTCTGATAGTTTTGTAAGTAATATCTGGAAGTTATGTTAAATATAACTCAATATCGGATTCTTGTAAACAGTTAATTCCGATTTTTATTGTAGGAAATAAAATGTTATCAGTATGTAAAGAGAAGGCTGCCAGAATGATTGGCAGCCTTTAATCGAATGAGGATATTGTGATTCATTGATTTGTAGGATTGCGAACTCAAAACTATCAATTATTTGGGTCGATCAATGCTAAAGATTTTACCTAGCTTCGAGTAGTTGTTACCGGCTAATCGGCTCACAGGCTTTAATCGTTGTGCATCGATACGCCCGCTCTCAACCAATTCTTCCGCAATGTGAAAGCACACGACTCTCCCGATAATGAGATCACATGCTGGAGACGAAGGCGTTCCGCCGAGAGCAAGAGATTGCTCGAACGTACATTCCATGCGGATTTTGGCTTCGGCAATCCCTGGAACCTTAATCTTAGTGCTTGGGATGGAAGTAAGTTGTGCGAAGTCCACTTCGCTCTCATCAGGCGGAAGATTGGCCGCGGTTAGATTGATTGCCTCGATGTAATCCTCATCCGATATATGAACAACAAACGAACCTGTTTCCATCATATTTCTTGAAGTATCTTTGCGCACGCCATTTTTCCTTTGAACAGATACAGAAATCATGGGCGGATCAGCAGAGACGATATTGAAATAGCTATAAGGTGCGGCATTTAACACGCCTTCAGCAGACAATGTTGTGATGAACGCGATTGGTCTCGGGAGGATGCTGCCGATGAGCAGTTTATAATTATCCCGCTCCGTTTGCTCCTCCGGATAAATGGTTAACATGGGCTCACCCCTGAATGATATGGCTTTGTAACCAAGATGAGGCTGCATGAACCTCAGAATGCGTTAATTGATGGCCATGCTGCTCCCAATATACGGTTACATGTGCACCTGCTTGGGTTAACAGCGTCTGCAATTCTTCCGTCTCTTGCGGTGCGCAAATCGGATCGTTCGTTCCTGCACCGATAAATACAGGCGTACCGGACAGGTTGGGCAGTTTCAGCCCGCGACGCGGAACCATAGGGTGATGCAGTATTGCTCCTCTTAGAGAACCTTGGTGGTGAAATAAGAGGCTTCCGGCAATATTGGCTCCATTGGAGTAACCGACTGCAATGAAGTTGTTGCGATCAAGCTCATACTTGGTCGCCGCTTCATTCAGAAATTCATTTAGCTCAATGGTTCTAAAGATAAGATCCTTTTCATCAAAAACGCCTTCGCTTAATCTGCGGAAAAAGCGAGGCATGCCGTGCTCAAGTACGTTCCCTCTCACGCTCAACACGGAAGACTCCGGCGATACGATTTGCGCTACCGGGAGTAAATCATGCTCAGTTCCGCCAGTACCGTGGAGCAGGACGAGTGTAGGCTTTGAAGGATCCGTGCCTTTTTGAAAAATATGCTGCATAATTATTTTCCCTCCAATTCGCGTACTTGGATAGGAGGTAGGAGTTTCTCGATTTGCGCCCGGAGCGGTTCATATTGTGCAGGCAGCTTCAAGTCCGTACCAAGTTCCTCAAATGTCTCGTCACGGGTGAATCCTGGAGGATCGGTAGCAATCTCGAATAAGATTTCCCCCTGCTCACGGAAATAAATTGCATTGAAATATTGACGATCGACGACCGGAGTTGGGTGATATCCGGCTTGTGCAACATGCTCTCTCCATTCCTCATGATCCTCAAAGTCTTTGGCGCGCCATGCGATATGGTGCACGGTTCCGTATCCGCCCGAACCGCGTTCCATTGGTGCAATATTAATATCGATTACATTGCCAAGATCGGCGCTCCCTTTGAAGCGCATCCAGTCTCCTTCTTGCCCGATCATTTCGAGTCCCATCACGTTTTCAAGCAATTCAGAGGTTGCCTTCGGATGAGTGCTGTACAATACGGCTCCACCGAACCCTTTAATGGCCTTATCCACAGGGACTCCTCCAAAAGACCATTTGCTATTCGGACCATCCACTCGTGCCACGATTTCGAGCTGCAGCCCGTCATGATCCGAGAATTGCAAGAATTGTTCGCGGAATCTATCTTTACGGGTAATTTGCACGCCGAAATGTTGCAATCGCGCTTCCCAGAAGTCCAATGAGCCCGTAGGAACGACAAACGTTGTCACTCCCACTTGTCCGCCGCCGACGCGGCCTTTCCGTCCCGTTTCCCAAGGGAAAAACGTCATAATCGTTCCGGGACTTCCGTTTTCATTCCCGAAATAAAAATGGTACACCTCAGGGGCATCGAAATTCACTGTCTTTTTTACAAGACGAATACCTAGTATCCCTGCGTAAAAATCGATGTTTTCTTGCGCGTTTCTAGCAAATGCCGTGATGTGGTGAATACCTGTTGTATGTTTCTCCATGATAATTGCTCCTTTTGCATTTATTTTATTGTTTCCCATAACCTCTTTTTCAATTTAGAAGACCTTCGTATTGGAACGCTGCTCTCCTTTTCTAATAATAATTAATAATAAGCTGCTTTATAAAAGTTAGTATAACACATATTATCTCGAAATCAAGATATTAAAAAGCAAAGGGAGCAGAATGCTTAATGAATTTGGAATATGAGACAAGAAGCGGGTAATAAAATGGTGTGGACTCTAAGATGGAGAGGAATGATCCATATGTGGGTGTACCCTAATAATTGGATACCTACCAAATCGCTCGATGAAATGGCCAATACAGAATATGACGTGCTTATTGTTGGGAGTGGCGCAGGTGGGGGAGCGATGCTATATAGATTATGCGAGTTATGGAGAAATCAAGGGGCGAAGAAAATAGGGATTCTTGAAAAAGGGGATAAACTATTTCATTCGCATGCATTAAATATCCCCACCATGAATGTCGACCGGATGCGTGATCAATTATGGCCCGATAATTCTACTCCTATCGGGGAGCGGCTTCCGGAATTTTCAGGAGCTAGGTTAACGTTTGCTCTCGGCGGGAGAACATTGTTTTGGAATGCTGCTTGTCCTCGACCCGCAGAGTTTCAACTTCAATCTTGGCCTATTCATCCAGCAGAATTGGACGCATATTTTAGGACTGCAGAACGTGTATTGCATTGCACTACATCTTATGCCGATGGTTCATCCATGCAGAAGATTCTTATGAATCGGCTTCATGCAGGTGGAGTACTAGAAGCAACTGATATGCCTCTTGCCATTGATATGAGAGGCCCACGTATGGGGGAAATTCATTCTAATGCATGGTTCAGTTCCATTCATTTTCTTGCTTATGCCCTAAATGATAGACCTTTTGATCTTGCAGTGAATGCCTATACGACTCGGGTGCTCGTCGAAAATGGAAAAGCATCAGGCGTAAGTGTAATATCTCCAGATAAAAAAACGCATACCATTCGAGCCAAAAACATTGTTATATCTGCAAGTACGTTGGAAACGCCTCGCGTTTTGCTCAATTCGGGCATACAAGGAGAGGCAATTGGACGTTATTTAACCAACCATTCATTTGTATTGGGTACGGGGAAAATAAGCCGTCGTGAGTTTTCAGACAATCTTGGCAACCTGGCAATCTTGAAACGTGAAACAAGAGAATCCCCGTATCAAATCCAAATCTTAGGTCCTAATCAATTTTTCTCATACCAGCAATTCGAGGATAAGGTGCTCCCGGATCAACTGAGTATCGTATATGCTGCCTTTGGTTTAGTGGAGTCGCGGCCAGAGAATAGAGTTTATTTAGATCCAAACCGTCAAGATGAATACGGCGTGCCTTTGAACCAAGTTGATTTTTCTTATAGCAACAAAGAATATACAGTGATTCAGCAAATGCGTGATGGTATTGCTCGATCGGCAAATGCAATGGGAGTAATTTTAGATGGGGAGCCTACCTTATTTCCGCCAGGTAGCGATGTTCATGAATCTTGTACCTGCCGAATGGGAACTGACCCCGCTACCTCAGCGACTAACCATTATGGAGAAATTCATGGAGTTTCCGGTCTTTACGTCGCAGATAATAGCGTGATACCCGTTCTTGCTGCAGCGAACCCGACAAATTCTACGGTTGCATTAGCATTTCGAACAGCAGATCATATTGTGCGTACGAATAGGTAAAGGTAGTTTCTACTTGGGAGCGTTCATGGTTTCCAGGCATTTGTTCAGCGACTTAATAATGAACCTCCCAGGATAAAAACTTTTCCAGAGATTGACCTGAACCTATCCCGCCACAGATGGAAGAAGACGTATGAAACATGAATCAGGAGGCGAAACTCATAGTAAGTTTGTTTTGAAGTAAATGATGATTCCTAGTGAAGAATAGGAGCAAGTAGGATGGGTGCAGTTAAACTGGCAGTTATTTTTTACAGCATGACAGGAACGAATTATCGCTTGGCTCAATGGGCTGCGGAAGGCGGCAAGGAGCAGGGGGCGGAAGTAAGAGTATTACAAGTTCCAGAATTGGCTTCTAAAGAGACAATACTAGAAAATCCAGCGTGGAAAGAACATGTCGATCATGTGAAGGATGTACCCGTTGTAACTCTTCAAGATCTTGAATGGGCGAATGCCCTTATTTTTAGCGTGCCGACACGTTACGGCACAATGCCCGGGCAATTGAAACAGTTTTTAGATACCACAGGGAAGTTATGGTTCCATGGCAAGTTAGCTAATAAGGTGGTTAGCGCGATGGCTTCAGCTCAAAATCCCCATGGCGGGCAGGAGCAAACCATTCTGGGAATCTATACCGCTATGTATCACTGGGGTGCCATTATAGTTTCTCCAGGGTATACGGATCCATCCCTTTTTACAGCCGGGGGAAATCCTTATGGGACAAGCGTAACTGTACAAAACGGTAAAATGGTAGAGGATGTTCAGGCTGCAGTAAAACATCAAGCCAAACGTACCGTAGACGTCGCAAAATGGATCGTAGCAGGCAGTAATTAGTATGACTCTGTCCGTTGCTGTTCAGGAAGCTGAGAAAGGAAAAAGATTGCCTTCCAATGAGAAATAGGTTGTACCGCCGTTCGTGATTAATATAATCAATGCATCACACTTTTCTGACAAGCCGATTGCTGATAATTCCCGGATATCTGCTGCTCGATCCCAAAAAATTTGCTCAGTTAATGGCAAGGTGTTGGAAGCGGAAACAATCAAATCGGATTGAATGAGGACAGCTCCTTCTTGAAGCAAGCTATCAGGTTGAAATATAGATTCTAATAGTTGACTTGTAATTACCGCATTAATGGGTATCCCCCCGTTTATAAATGGTGCTACAGGGTCGTCAGCCTCTATTACAATGAGAGCTTCTTGGCGTTTTCGGCTAAGTTTATGTATGGCTAGTGATAATTCAGTACTGCATTTCGTATACTTGGACAACATACGATTAAGTAAGTATGTTGATGCAGTCGTTTCCAATTCAAGCAGTTCTCTTGACAACTTTTGGACAATGTCAATGATGCCAATATCATTATGACTGAGAGAGGCGATATTTTGATTCACCTTTTTTTCGATTTCCGTTAGCCTTTCGTTCATTTCGTTCCGAAGCTGCGAGAAATCATCATGGGTACTGTGTTTTTTCATATCAACAATGCACTCCTAATGGTAAATATGTTCACTCGTCAGGAATTTCAAATCCATATAACGAGCCGTTAAAGGCAAATGATTTCGCACCTGTTTCCTCAGATACGATGAAGGTTAGAGCATCTGTATTTTCGGATAATCCAATCGCTGCGCGATGCCTAGTACCGAGCTTAGTCTTGTATAATTTCCGGGTTAGCGGTAGTACATTTGCCGCTGAGACGATAGTATCTTTCTGAATTAAGACAGCACCGTCGTGCAGCGGGCTCCCTGTATGGAAAATGGAAACTAACAGCGTACTTGAGATCTCTGCGGATAGAGGAGTGCCAACGGTGATCAAATCGTTTATATTATCTTCTCTTTCAATGATAATAAGGGCACCTTTCCGTTGATCGCTCAGCAGCTTAATGGCTTTGAAAATTTCATTGCATTGCGTTGTATAGGGATGAAGAAGTCGACTCAAATGATAGGCGGAAACCAGCTTTCCCGTATCAGAACATATTTTAGAGAGCAACTTCAGATTTTTTAGAATATCGATATCTTCCTGATCCATGCACGCCAACATGCTATTAATCTTCGTGGACAGCTGTTGAAATTGATTATATACATCAGTCTGCTGAGGAGAAAATAAATCGCAATTACTTTCCATACGCAACCTCCTTTACATCATATTGTTTCCATTCCCTTTTAAATTATGAGTGATTTCATTCATCCGAGTGGTCTTACATATTAATGTTCTGAATTATTTCCCAGCGCAGAAAAGTTGACGAAAAGAGAATCATCATGTTACTATACATCTCGAATTCAAGATATACGAGTTCGAACATTTATGGGTTTTGAAAGGTGAGAGTAAGGATGAAGTTTTTAACCAAGTTCTTTACTTCAAAAAATAAGGAGGAAAAAGCAATGGCAGAATTAAATATCGGAATCATTATAGGATCAACACGTGAAGGTCGTGTAAGCCCGCAGGTGGCAAAATGGGTCAAAGACATTGCAGATCAACGGGGAGATGCGAACTATACAATTATTGATATTGCAGATTACAAGTTGCCTTTACTAGGTGAACCAGGGCAAGATGCTTCTGGTGCACAAGGTTGGTCAGAAGTGATTGCGAAACAAGACGGGTTTGTATTCATCGTACAAGAGTACAATCATTCCATTACAGGTGCTCTCAAAAATGCACTGGATTATCTACGTGTAGAATGGAATAACAAAGCTGCGGGTATTGTATCTTATGGCTCTGTAGGTGGTGCACGAGCAGCCGAGCATCTGCGCGGTATTATGGGTGAGCTATTGATTGCAGATGTGCGTGTACATCCAGCATTGTCGCTATTCACAGATTTTGAAAATGGTACTGATTTCAAACCAAAAGCAGTCCAAGCCGATTCTGTTAATCAAATGTTAGACCAATTGATCCCATGGTCCAAAGCTTTATATACAATTCGTTAATAGACCTATAACGAGTAACCCTAAGATTCATGCCGTCATGGCTACGAGTCTTGGGGTTGTTTATCGTTTACGTCGTCATTTCTTTGTTTCGAAACCACATTGCGAGCAGATCTGTAATAAGCAATACGGTGACTATGATCAACGGTTGTCCAAACTTACTCATAGGTAAGGGGATGGCAAAAGAAATTACTGCATTTATGCAGGCCATTCCTATAAATAACCCAGCAATTAGTACCAAGTAAACATGTAAGTCCCTCATGTTGTTGCGATATACAAAATGGATGGTTAGTAATGCAATAAAGAATAAATAATAAAATAGTGCCCCAAAAGTAGATGACCATTTTTCATACTGGATGGCAGTATCGAGCTCTAGCGAATGATTAAGTCGGAAATAGTCAAGCATTCCATAACTGTAGTAAAAAATAATCGTCAAAATGGAATATACAATAAATAATGTTCTAGACAAGGATGTATGTGAACGAAGCGCAGCGGATACATTCAACATTGACTCCTCCTCAATCTATTTCTTCTGTTATAAATTCAGTTATTTATTGCCATGGAAAATGATATCACTCATCCAGTAATTAGTAAATACACCATAATGATTTACGTAATTAAAATAATGTATCCCTCTTAGATTGGGTCATTTTCCTTAATTTCTTGAACCGAGTGTCCTTCATCAGTCATGGTTCCCCTTACTCATTTCACATGTAAGGCGTGATGATCGGTTTGCTGTGAAGCATCATCTCTAGATCTTAAGTCATTATTTTAGCTGCCTTAACAAGGTTGATACCGTGAGCGTTCCTGATTAGGAGATAAAATTAGGAACTTGACGATTTCCTTAAGCCCCTTTACTATGAAAACGAGGTACCCTTTTCTTGGTAAATAAGTGTGAAAATCCAAAACCTAAGTAGCCTGCAGTGAACGGTTTCAAATACTCATTTTAGTTGCTTTCTATATATTTACACTAAATCATCAAGGAGGTATAATGTCTAAATATAACCATACATAACAAATAAAGTCTGATCCTTGTGTCGAATTTGTCGTCGAAGCATTTGATGAAACGACAGGGTTTAGCAAAAATGAGACGATGAAAAGGGAAAAAGGCACATATTAAGCGTACACAAGACTTACTACAATCACTCTGTAAAGATTAATCGTTGTTTAGGCACGTTAATTTTTCTTAGTGGACATAGTTCTCGTAGGCAATAGTCTATTTTTTTAAAGAAGATAGATTAGTGGCGAAGCTATGCCTTTAGAGTAAAAATGATGGATTAATAAAATATTGTAGACATGGATGAGGAGCGACCTATGAATTCCTGATCCTTTTTTTGTTCTACGATAACGATACATAAGCGCAATAAACAGGTTTACATAGAAAATAGTTCACGGGTTAATAATTGAATTTCAAATCCGGACAGAATCTGAATTATGCCGTCAAAAGGAGAAATAGTATGGGATGGTATGCGCTTTTTGTGGAAACGGGCAGTGAAGACATGGTTCAGAAATGCTTGAAGTCACAATTCGGCCAAGCAGATTTGTATTCATGTGTTCCGAAACGGCTAGTTCCTGAAAAAAGAGATGGGGAATTTCACAGTGTCGTCAAAACATTATTTCCTGGCTATCTATTGATTCATACGAAGATGACTCCGACCATGTATTATGAGCTAAAAAAAATACCGAAGTACTATCGATTGCTCCGCAATTCAACGTTTATGCTAGACAAAGTTAATCGAAGGGCACAGAAGTCAATGGGACCACTCTTAGAAGTGGGACATCCAGACAATAATTGCGACGATTTTTTCAACGAAATAGATGAGGGCGAAATCAGACAGATCCTGCAGCTCATCAATCATGAAAATATTATCGAGTACTCAAACGTTATTGTGGAAGATTCCAAGGTATGTGTTCAATCTGGACCGTTGTATGGCTTAGAAGGGATGATCAAAAAAATTGACAAGAGAAAAAGAAGAGCACAAATTACGATTAGTTTTTCGGGTGGTGAGCGCTTGATTGATGTAGGAATTGAAATCTTGATGCCGGATAGACAACTCCATCACTAAAAAGAAGAGGGGTAATATTTTGTTTATCGAGAATCTTGAACTTTCGAAGCAACAAAAAGAGAAGCAAGAGGAATTTAAAGCTTTTGTTGATTCTGAAGTCGTACCCGTAGCAGCGCATATTGATCAAGAGGAATGTGTGCCGGATTCCATGCTTCAGAAGATAATGGAGAAAGGGTACTGGGGAGCACCGATCCCTGCTGCATACGGTGGGGCTAACATGGACTACATTACTTACGGGTTATGGAATGAAGAGATTGGTCGGGGTTGTGCAAATTTACGGAATATCATTGGTGTTCAAGGGATGGTCACTTCCTCTATTCTACGGTGGGGCTCCCAAGAGCAGAAGCAGTACTGGCTGCCACGGATGAGTTCAGGCGAACTCATGGCTGCATTTGCGATTACAGAATCCCAAATCGGAAGTGATATCAAGAACCTTCAAACGAAAGCTCAACGAGTGGGAGAAGAGTACGTTATAACAGGACAAAAAAACTGGATTACCTTCGCACAAAGAGCGGATGTCTTTTTGGTATTTGCACAATGTGAGGGACAAGCCGTAGCCTTGTTAGTTGAACGAAATACACCGGGCCTAACCATCCGTCCGATAACTGGCATGTTAGGATTCAAAGGATCCATGTTAGCTGAATTGCGTTTTGAAGAATGCAGAGTGCCGACCGACAACTTGGTTGGTAATGTCGGCTTCGGGCTATCACTTGTTGCTAATAACGGCTTAACTCATGGACGGTATAGCACAGCTTGGGGAGCCGTTGGCTTAGCTCAAGCTTGTTTGAATGCGAGCTTAGACTATGTAACGGATAGAAAACAATTTGATCACTATTTGAAAGAGCATCAATTGATTCAACAAATGATTGCTGATATGGTGACCAATACGATCGCTGCAAGGCACCTCTGCTTCAGAGCAGGCCAGTTATGGGACAAGAATGAGGTAACCGCTACCTTTGCTACTTCGTTGGCCAAATATTTTTCTTCTGTCCATGCCTTTAAGGCGGCGAAGGATGCGGTTCAAATACACGGAGCGAACGGTTGCAGCCGCAACTACCCTGTTGAGCGATATATGAGGGATGCCAAGATTATGGAGGTTGTAGAAGGAAGCACTCAGATTCAGCAGGTCTTAATTGCACAGGATGCATTTCATCTATTAAAAAACTGATTTGAAAAATCAATCAGAATAGAAGAAAGGAATGGGTATTACGATGAATAATAGTCATTGCATTCTACTTGATAAACCAATCTCCATTAACCACGCCGAGGAGTTAGAAAGACGGATATTTTTCGTCTCTGCCAACATCCAGCAATTTCAACTGATTAAAGGTGAGAGTACGATTGATGGCATTGAGGTCAGCCTCTTGCCAGGAACCGACCCAGTTGAAATTAAAAATAAACTCATCTCTGTGATCGAAAACGAAATTTTGCTTCAAATGGTGATACCACCACGAGTTGTTTGGGAATCCAATAAAAGCGGGACGAACTTTCAGGATGATGTATTTGATAAATTGCTTGAAAACCAAATGGTTTATGAGATGGGTGAAGGCCAGGTATGCTTCGGAGATAAGCTGATCCTCTTAATGGACTCCTTAGATCGATTGATTAAAGAAATGACGATATCTCAATTTGGGGCAACCGAATACCGCTATCCAACATTAATTTCGGCAAAAGCCTTAGAGAAATGCGGATATTTCAATTCGTTCCCACATTTCTTAATGTTTGTTACGAGGCTTCATAATGATATTGATAATTATCAAGATTTCCTCGATGAGTACAAATCTCACGACAAACTCGATTCCTATTTACTACCCTACTGTCAAAATGTCGACTACTGCTTGCCTCCAACCATGTGTTACCACACCTTTCATCAATTCCAAAATACGCAGCATGCTGAAACCCAAAATCGTGTCGTTACAGCTATCGGAAAATCGTTCCGTTATGAATCCAAGTATCATCGCACATTAGAAAGACTATGGGACTTTTCGATACGTGAAATTGTGTTTATGGGATCCAGAGATTTCGTGTTGGATAGCCGACAAAAATTTATGGAAGCATCGTTTTCTCTGTTTCAAAGATTAGGATTGGAAGGACACTGCGAGATCGCTAGTGATCCATTCTTCTGCAGCCATGATACGGCGGCGAAAATATTTAATCAAAGAATGCAAGAACTCAAATACGAGCTCCGATTAAAGGTTGCATGCGATCGAACCATTGCAGCAGCCTCTTTTAATTTTCACGATCACTTCTTTGGTGAGCAATTTAACATTAAACGTGGTGAAGAAGATTGGGTTTCAACTGGATGTGTTGGTTTCGGTATAGAAAGATTAGCATATGCGTTTATTTGCCAACACGGTTTGGACGAGAAACATTGGGCAAAGATTTTATCGAATGCATGTCCAGAAGCTCTTCTCGCTGAATAAATCGAACGACACGATGAACCTTCGACTGCTTGCCTGTGATGAAGCAACCTATCAAAGCTGTTTTTAAAATTTTATAATTATGGGGGATTGGATGGAGCAACAGCGTCTATTTCAAATCTTAGAACTCGATGGCACATTACGAATTGACAATATGGTAATCAACGAGAAATTGGCCATAGAGATGTACAAGCTTCTTGTATTAAATCGGGTATTTGATCGGAAGCTGGTGAACATGCAGCGAAAGGGCCAAATCGGTACTTATGCTGCGTTCGAAGGGCAGGAGGCAAGTCAAGTTGGAAGCGCTATGGCTCTAATGGAGCAGGATTGGATGTTTCCTACCTATCGAGATCATGCAGCGATGCTGACCTTCGGATATGAGATGGTAAAAATCATTTGGTATTGGATGGGTAGAATTGAGGGGTGTGTCCCACCCGATAACCGAAATATCCTTCCTCCTTATGTCCCGATTGCGACACAGATTCCCCAGGCAGCGGGGGCTGCCTGGGCTAGTAAATATAAGAATGAACGTGCTTGCTCTCTTGTTTACTTTGGCGATGGAGCAACCTCAGAAGGGGATTTTCATGAAGGATTGAATATGGCCTCTGTCTTCAAAGCGCCAGTAGTGTTTTTCTGCCAAAACAATGGCTATGCAATTAGTGTTCCGTTCTCCCGTCAAACTGCCAGTGAAACCATAGCGCAAAAAGCAATCGCTTATCAAATGGAGAATGTTCGGGTTGACGGTAATGATGTATTTGCTGTGTATGTTGCGACCAAAAACGCCTTGGAAGCTGCAAGAAGCGGTAAAGGGCCAACTCTAATAGAAGCGGTAACGTATCGATATGGTCCTCACACGACTGCTGATGACCCAAGCCGCTATCGAAGCACTGAGGAAAGTGAGTCATGGAAATCACGAGATCCAATACTGCGTTTAGAAGTATATTTGCGCAGACAGGGTGTACTGGATCAAGATGTACAAGAAAAAGTTGCTACAGAAGCGGAACGATTAGTGAATGATGGCATTCAATATGCACTCACAATTCCAAAATCGGATCCAGCGATCATGTTTAATCATGTGCTTTCCAATAAACCGTGGAATATTCAAGAGCAGGAGAGCAGTTTCAATCGCTTTATGCAAGAGCATCATCAATAGATTTCACGGAGGGACTGGATATGCAGAGGGACTTGAATCTCGTTCAGGCAATAAATGAGACCTTGGATTTGTTATTGGCCGAAGATGACAAGGTACTTCTCCTAGGACAAGATATCGGTAAAAATGGCGGTGTCTTCCGTGTGACCGAAAACTTGTTTCATAAGTATGGTGATCAGCGCGTAGTAGACACTCCTTTGTCTGAAGCCGGTATAGTAGGTTGTGGAATTGGTTTGGCGTTGAATGGTCTTAAACCCATTGTCGAAATCGAATTTTTGGGATTTATCTATCCTGCCTTAGAACAAATCTTGTCACATCTCTCAAGACTGCGCATGCGGACACAAGGCAAATATGAAGTTCCGTTAATCATAAGAGCTCCCTTTGGGGCTGGGGTACGTGCTCCTGAGCTGCATTCGGAGAGCATTGAGTCTCTTTTTTTCCAATCACCAGGGTTAAAAGTCGTCATACCTAGCAACCCCTATGATGCCAAGGGTCTTCTTATTGCTGCGGCAGAAGGCAATGATCCCGTCATTTTTCTAGAGCCTATGAAAATTTATCGCAGCGTGCGTCATCCTGTACCACAGCATCGATATTCGGTTTCACTTGGTAAGGCGAACGTTATGAAAGAAGGAACTGATATCACAGTTATCTCTTGGGGCTCCATGGTTTGGAATGTGGTTCAAGCGGCGGAGCTGCTTGAGAAGTCCCACGGCATTCGTCTGGAAATTGTGGATCTTCGTACCTTGTATCCGTTTGATATCGAGACGATTCAGGAATCCGTAAGAAAAACGCAGCGGGCCGTGATCGTACACGAGGCTCCATTGACAGGTGGTGTAGGAGCAGAACTTGTCGCTGTGATCCAGGAGCGAATGTTCAGTAATTTGAAATCTCCAGTAAAGCGAATCACGGGATTCGACGTTCCCATCCCTCAATTTTCAACCGAAGATTATTATCTGCCGTCTACCGACAGAATTGTTCATGAAATCGAACAAATGCTAGTTTCACTGGAGAGGTGAGCCGTTATGAAGTATGAATTTTATTTTCCGGAACTTGGTGAAGGACTTTTTGAAGGATATATTGTCGCCTATCTCGTCAAAGAAGGAGAACACGTCGTTGAGGATCAGCCGCTTGTAGAAGTCCAGACGGATAAGGTGACAACGGTGCTTCCTTCACCGGTTGCAGGGGTAATTGACAAACTGCCTTATCATCCTGGAGATGTCGTCACAGTTAACGATGTAATCATTGTCATTGATCACGGGAAGGGGGCAGCGTCAGACGCAGTAAATTTCGAGTGGTTAACAATGGACGCGACGAAGGGAAAGAAGGCTGCATGGAATGATTTTGGTATCAACCTAGGTGCCTATCCGAACGTAGTCGTGGACAATTCGCACGATGATTCGATTGTAACAATGACCTCCATGCGCAAGGAAATAGCGAATATTGTTACCAAATCAGTGCAAACCATTCCTCATGTAACGGTTTATGCAGAGGCGGATATTACAAATCTGCTCATGCATAAGCAAAGATTACAGATGAATCATGGCGTACGCTTCACATTGACACCAATCTTTTTGAAAGCATTATCTCTAACGCTAGGCCAATATCCGTTGTTTAACGCTCATGAGCATAACGGTTCATTGAAGCTCTTTCCAGCTCATAACATTGGGATTGCGGTGGACACGAACGACGGAGTCGTTATTCCTAATATTAAACAGGTGAATGAAAAACCAGTTGATGCATTGGCTGACGAGATTAATGATCTCATCGAGAGAGCAAGGTCAAGAAAATTGTTATTTACAGATTCACGAGAGGGAACAATTACAATTAGTAATGTGGGAGCAATAGGGGGAGGCTTCGCAACGCCAATTATTTTTTATCCCCAAGTTGCTATTGTTGCCTTATATCGTGCGGATAAAAAAGCAGTTGTCACCGAGAATGACGAGATTGTGGTTAGAAAAATGCTTCCGATTACGTTAACGTTCGATCATCGTTTCTTTGATGGTGCAGACGGACTCCGATTCATCAATACCTTTAAGGCTAATCTAGAGAGTCAATATGAAACATATTTAGATGAACTCCATTTTCACAGCGTAACGTCTAATTCCTCATTAAACGAATAATATTTATGGAATGACACCCTTGAATTAGAATACTTTCCCATCCAATCCAACATCCAAGACATTCATTTACATTCATTAGCAAAAGAGACCTAAGGGTGTACCTCACTTGATAAACTTACCGAATATCGCTGACATCTGGAATAGGAACGAAATGTAGTTTGACTTTTTCCATCTCCCTAGGAAATTGGGAAGCGAGTCAAACCCCAAATTCAAAAATATGCTATGAGGAGATGTAAGAAGTGAAAAATCTGATCGAATTCAGAAACGTAACAAAAGAATATAAAGTAGGGGAAGTACCGATCAAGGCTTTGGCCGGTGTTGATTTTTCCATAGCAGAAGGGGAGTTCGTTGTTGTCCTAGGTGCCAGCGGCGCCGGAAAAAGTACAATTCTGAATATCCTTGGCGGCATGGATACGGCTTCAACAGGACAAGTGCTTGTTGGCAATCAAGAAATCACGAAGTTGAACGAAAAAAAATTAACCGAATATCGTGCCGAGAAGGTTGGCTTTGTATTTCAGTTTTATAACTTAATTCCGAATTTGAATGCGCTTGAAAATGTTGAATTTGCCACGGAAGTATGTAAAAACCATCTGGATGCAAAAGATGTGTTATCCAAGGTTGGATTAAAAGACCGCATCAAAAACTTTCCTTCCCAACTATCTGGAGGAGAACAACAACGCGTAGCGATCGCGCGAGCCGTTGCGAAGAATCCGTTGCTCTTACTGTGTGATGAGCCGACAGGGGCATTAGATTATGTGACAGGCAAAGCCGTGTTAAAGCTTCTTCAAGATTTGAACAAGGAAACGAAGAAATGCGTGATCCTGGTCACACATAACTCCGCAATTGCTCCTATGGCGGACAAAATAATAAAGGTAAAGAGCGGGATGATCGAGAGCGTGACGATCAATCAGGACAAACAGAATGTTGAAGGGATCGAGTGGTAATGATGAAGTTATTTCTAAAATTACTCAGAGATATCAAACAATCGATCGGACAATTTCTCGCGTTTGTGTTGGTTATCGCAGTGGGCGCTTTTTTCTATGCAGGTTTGTTCACGTTAAGCGGTAATCTTAGCGATTATACAAAGGCTTACTATACGGCACATAATTTAAGCGATTTGAATGTTTACTACGATCACATATCCAAGCAGGACGTCACTAATTTAAGCGAAAACCAAGGGATTAACAAAATCGAAGCACGGTATACCTTGGATGCAACACAAGTTTTTGAAAATTTGAAGGCTACAATCAAAATTCACTCGATTCCCGCAAATAATGAAATTAACACACCTACAGTCATTGAGGGCCGAATTCCGTCAGGAGCGGATGAGGTCTTGCTCGATTCCCATTATGCTAAAGAGCATAAGTACCAAGTCGGTTCTCAAATTCATCTCAGCGTGAATGACAATCCGATGACATTCACCATTAGCGGCTTGGGCGAAAACGTGGAGTATGTAAAAAAGAACGAGATTCAAGATCATAAATCCTCTGGAGTGGCCTATATAGCTGAAGCGGCAATTCCACGAATCGCAGGCAGCCTAACCTATAATGAAATCTTGGTTGATGCGAAGGAAGGTTACGATATTGACCAATTGGGCCAAACCATTAAAGCGCAATCCACAGAGCTCACCTATGTGAACCAAGTCAGTAAAGAGCGTACATTCGGCTATTCCCAACTGAAGCAAACCATTCATAACAATAACTTGATGAGTAAGGTTATCCCGCTCGTTCTCTTTATTATCGAAGCGATTATTCTATTCCTCACCATGACGCGAATTATTGATTCGCAGCGAAATCAAGTAGGTATCATGAAGGCGCTGGGTATAAAAAACCGAAACATCATGCTCCATTACATGGGCTACCCGGTACTTGTAGGGATTATAGGCTCCATACTAGGCTGCATAGCTGCTTCAAGTATATTTATTCCATTAGTTAAGGTATCCAATGCTAAGGCCTACTCGCTGCCTGACATTGCCTTCTCTATGTCCTTAACTTCCGTGATTCCTCCCATTCTTGTCTCTAGCGCGTTCGGAATCCTGTCCTGTTACTTAAGCGGCAGAGCCATCCTTCGAGAATGTGCAGCTCAGGCAATGCGCCCCAAACCACCTAAGAAGATGAAGAAGCTGCTCGTCGAAAGAATTCCAGGGATCTGGAGTAATATTTCTTATAACTACAAGCTCATCTTGAGAAATATATTTTTAAATAAACCAAAAGCAATCGCCAGCTCAGTTGGCGTGGTGGTGAGCACGGTATTGTTAATTACAGCTTTTGGTACAATGACATCCTTGCAAAAGGTTGCCGACCAAATTGAAAAGGTGAACACCTATGATTTAAGAGTCGATTACACGAAAGAAAGTGCCCCGAAGACGATACAACTCCCCGCGGGCATTAAGAGCAGTTATGATTTATCCAACTTTTCCATGGAATTCATAAAAGGAGACACTAAACAAAATGCTACGTTAATTGTTACAGAGAAAGAAAACAGTCTTATCCACTTCTTCGACGAAAAAGGCAATTCGATCGCTTTGAACGATAACGGTGTGCTGGTACCCCAATCGTATGCCAACAACTATCAGATTGCAGAAGGGGATAGCATTCAAATCAAGTTCACTTCGCCAGAGTTTGCCAACAAAACAGTTGAAATGAAGGTAGTACAAATATCCACCCAGTTTTCGAACCCTTCGTTTTATATTACGCCTTCGTATTTGCAAAGCTTTGGCATCGAATACAAACCAACGTCGCTAGTAGTAGAATCAAGCAGCGCTTCAGACCTTCCTAGCGTTCGTCATTTCTTCGAACAAGATAAACAGGTAGATACGATTGCGGATAAGGCAGACTTGAAGAAATCCGCGCAATATATTTTGAAGCAAAATAGCTTTATTTTCATCATGTTTATTATCAGTGCCATCATACTTTCTTTTGGCGCAATCTATACGATATCCTCCATAAACATTTATGAGCGAAATCGTGAGCTGGCCACATTAAAGGTATTAGGCTATCCGAAGCCCAAAATAAACCGGCTTATCTTCTTCGAGAATATTATCCTTACCACCTTTGCGGTTATTATCGCGTTACCGATTAGTGGCTACATGTATACCCTTGTCGTGAAGGCGTTGTCCAGTGCCCATCAGCAAATTCCGAATCAATTAAACTTATTCGTCATGCTGATAGCGGTTATTCTTGCATTCGTGCTTACTATTCTTTCAAGCTTACTGCTACGGAGAAAAGTATCACGAATCAATATGATTGAATCGTTGAAGAGTGTGGAGTAGTGAAAAAACAGCCTTACGTTCTTTGAGAACTGTAGGCTGTTTTTTTATATGCAGCAAGAGATTCTCAATCGTTAAGAAACCAACCAAGAAGCCAAGAAAGGAATCCTTTAAGGAGGAGATGAGACAAGATGAGTGCAGAAAAATCCTTTACCAAAGCTGAGATTACGGCGTATTTGGCAGAATTAGTGGAAGACATTTTGGATGAAAAAGTGGAGGATTACAACGAACCATTTATCAACTTGGGATTAGTGTCGGTGGACATCCCACTTTTTACAAAAAAAGTGTCCTTGCAATTTGGGCTGGATATCGAAGTTACATCGATTTTTGAGAACTCGAACATCAATCTGTATACGGACTTCTTATACAACGCATTAAACCAATCAGAAACATCTGCATTGAGCAATGAGAACCCGGGCAGGAACTCGGAAGAACCTAATTCCGATGATGATGTTGCAATTGTCGGAATCAGCTGCCGTTTTCCAGGGGGAGCCAATAGTCCTGAGGAATATTGGGACGTGTTAATGAACGGAATTAATGGCATTTGTGATATGCCAGCAGATCGATGGGATGTTGATCGCTATTTTAGCGATAACAAAGAAGAGCCTGGAAAGATGTATTCCAGGAAGGGTGGATTTCTAAACATACCCATTGATCGATTTGACCCGAAATTTTTTAATATGTCACCCAAAGAAGCCAAGTCTCTCGATCCGCAGCAGCGACTGCTGCTGGAACTGACATGGGAGGCATTTGAAAATGGGGGCATCAATATTGCTCAGCATTATGGAAGCAACACGGGGGTATATATCGGAATCGCCGGAGAAGAGTATTCGTTCGGCCACTATAAATCGGGAGATTTAACTAAAATAGATGCCTACTCGCTTACTGGAACAACGTTCAGTACCGCTTGCGGCAGAATCTCCTACACGTTTGGGTTTGAAGGGCCTTCCTTCTGTGTGGACACCGCCTGTTCTTCCTCCCTGACTGCACTTCATTTAGCTAGCAAAGCGATTAAATCTGGTGAGGTAGATACCGCAGTCGTGGGTGCGGTGAATTTGATGATTTCACCTGCCGTTCATGTGTGCTTCTCCAAGCTGGAAGCCATATCTACCGACGGACAAAGTAAAAGTTTCGATGCTGCAGCAAATGGATATGGTCGAGGTGAAGGCGGCGGGGTGTTGATCTTAAAACGCCTGCGTGATGCAAAAAAGGATAACGATAATATTCTTGGTATCGTAAGAGGAACCGCGATCAATCAAGATGGCAAGAGCAATGGATTAACGGCACCGAATGGGTTAGCTCAAGAAAAAGTAATCACGAAAGCACTAAAAGAAGCAAGATTGAATTATTCCGATGTTGATTATATGGAAATGCACGGAACCGGTACTAAGCTTGGTGATCCGATTGAGGTGAAGGCCGTTGTCAATACCTATGGCAAAGATAGAGCTATGGACAATCCGCTTCAGATTGGTTCGGTGAAATCGAATATTGGGCATTTGGAAGCGGCAGCAGGAGTGGCTAGTATTATCAAGGTGCTATTAGCGTTCAAAAATGAGGTTATCCCTGCAAATTTGAACTTTAATGAGCCTAACCCTTTTATTCCTTGGGAGAAATCACCGGTTTCCGTTATTGCTGAAAATACAGCTTGGAAAAGCGAAGGTCGAGTAAGAAGGGGGGGCGTTAACGGTTTTGGCTTCGGAGGCTCCAATGCCCACATCATCTTGGAAGAGCCGCCTAAGAGAGAAGCGCCACAGACAAAAGATACTGATCCTATCACTATCGTAAAAATAGCTGCCAAAAGTGAAAAGGCATTAGTCGAAAATGTGAAAAGCAATCTTGCATATTTGAAGAGAAACCCTCAGATTGCGCTCAACGATTTTGCGTATACCAATAATAAGGCCAAGGCTGATTTTGCTTACAGGCTTACGGTTACGGGTCAGAACCGAGAAGAGTTAGTGAACAGGCTGCAAGCCTACATAGATACGAACAACAAAGCGGGGATCTCCACGAGACATCGTGAACACATCGATATGCATCAGGACACCAAGCTGGTGTTCTTGTTTACGGGACAAGGATCGCAGTACGTCGGCATGGGGAAGGAGTTGTACGAACATAACCCTTCGTTCCAATTGACTTTTGACCAATGTGATCGATTATTTGAGCCGTTTATCAATAAGTCGTTAGTAGAAATGATCTATAGCGATAAATATACCGGGAAAGATATTGCGAGAACCCTCTATGCACAGCCTTTAATCTTTTCAATCGAATATGCATTACTCAAGTTCTGGGAGAGTGTAGGGGTTACTCCTGAAATCGTGCTGGGCCACAGCATAGGGGAATATACTGCAGCAGTTGCCGCTGGCATTCTGACACTTGAGGACGCAGTGAAGCTGGTTGCGCTTCGCGGTCAACTGATGGATTCAGCTCCGGGAGAGGGAGCAATGTCGGCTATTTACACAAGTAAGACTGTGATCGAAGATCTGCTGAGAGGCTATGAGGGTAAGGTGTCTATTGCCCTGCATAATGCAGAAGAGAGTATCGTAATATCCGGAGAGCGGGATGCTGTTGAGGCAATCTCGACGGAAGCAGAGAACAGAAAAGTGAAAGTGAATCGACTGCATGTATCTCATGCATTCCATTCTCACTTAATGATTCCGATATTGGAGCAATTTCGAGATGTTGCGCAGAACGAGGTGGAATTTAGAAGCAGTAGGCTGACCTATATATCGGCCACCCTCGGGAGAGCCGTGGAACAAGATGAAGTATTAGACGCCGACTACTGGACGAATCACATCAAGGATAAAGTCGATTTCTACCATGCATTATCCCAATTACAGGATGCGCAAAACACCATATTCCTCGAAATTGGAGCAAACAACACATTATGCTCGCTTGGCAAGCTCATCCTGAATAAAGAGCATCTGTTGTTGAACTCTCTTGATATGAAGAAAAATGCATGGGAGCAAATCATGCATTGCTTAGGAGAACTGTATTGCCATGGCGTATCGATCCTGTGGGAAGGGCTCGAGACAAGCTTCAATCGTTCATACAATCGAGTAGCATTGCCTGCGTATGTGTTTGATCGGGAAGCTTCTTACTGGATGCAGCCAGTGTGCTCTCATGAGGACAGCATGCCTGCGCTTGCAGGTACTGACTACCATCCGCTTATTGGACAGAGAATCAGCACTCCATATCTAAAGAATAGTGCCTTGTACCAATCTACGTATACAGTAGAGAATCCGTATTTCATGCAGGAACATATTATCTTCGATACCGCGATAGCTCCTGCTGCTGCTCATATGTCTATGCTCATCTCGATTGCTAAGGATTTCCGTAATCCTGCAAGCAGTACGATATCCAATGTGGAATTTCATGCCCCATTAACAGCAATACAAGACGAGATGCGGGTTGTGCAATTCCTTATCGAGGATACTAATCTTGAGCAAATGAAATTTGAACTTGTAAGTACAGATAAGCAGTCACAGCATGAGAATTGGATGACACATTGCAAGGGAAATATTCTCATGTCCCAAGAACAAGAGCGTGAATCAGAGAAGCGTGTGTCGATTGATGAGCTCACAAACAAGTACCCTGAAGTAACATCCGGATACAATGCCTATGATGTAATGAAAAAGTTTGGTTTTCAATTAGGGGACGGCTTTACCCGAATCTCGAAAGTATGGAAGGGTGAAGCTGAAGGACTCTGCTATATCGATCCCAAAAAGGACATTCCAAATGGCAAAGACTACATCGTGTATGCAGGTACGATAGACTCTATCTTCCAATCTATATTCTTTGTATCCGAATTGAGCATGAGAATGGACTCACAAAGAGAGGCGTATGCATTAAAGACCGCTATTCCCATCTCGTTAGGCAAATTGAAATATCACTATAGAGATGCCGAAAGCTATTGGTGCCATATTAAGGTGGATGATTCTCAACAATCCGGCGTAGTGGGCGATATCGATGTCTACAATGAAAAGGGAGAAATCGTCTTTGAAATTGAGAGGTTAATGGCGAAGGTAACGGAGCGGGATACCTTACTCAAAGAAATAAATAATAATGGCGAGCGTCTGCTCTATCAAGTGGAATGGATGGAACAAGCTAGAGCCAGCAAGAATACAAAAGCTGGCGGTAACGAAAAAATGGTACTCATCGGTAATGACCCGGATATCATCGATCGATTCCATGAAAGGTTAAATGGTTATGGAATACCTTCGATTCGAGTCATACAAAGTGATAAATATGTAGAGCATGATGATGATATCTTCTTTGTTTCGTACACCAATAAGCACGACGTAAAGAGGCTGCTGGAAAATATCGCGAGTCGATATGGAAAGGATACGTGCAAGCTTATTTATATAAGTACAGCAGATGAGGCTAAGCTAAATAATCTGACTGCTGACCAATTGAAAGATACCGTTGAAAAGGAATGCAGCGGGTTATTGCATCTCGTTCAATCGATAACTGAATTAAATTACTCCAACAAAATGAAAATCAAGGTAATAACGAATAATGTGCATCAGATAGATGACGCAGTGAAAGGTGCAGCTACATCACTCTATCAAGCTCCGTTATGGGGATTTACCGAAGTTATTCGTCTTGAGCATACGCTGTTATGGGATGGCATTATTGATACAGATACCCATATGCTAAAAAACGAAATAGACGACATTATCAACGAAATCCTACATGGAGAAGAGAAGCAGGTCGTGCTCGGAGAACAGCATAAGAGGTATATTCCTCAGCTGATTAGAAACTCCAAGAGCCGTGCGAATAAAGAGGAGCTTGCGATTCGAATTGATGATGACGCCGCATATTTGATCACAGGCGGCACTGGTTCCATTGGTCAAGTTTACACAGAGTATCTGATCAACAGAGGCGCCAAAAACATCATATTAGTAAGCAGAAGCCAAGCCTCTGGCAAATTGCTTGAAACGATGAACTCGTGGAAGAAAAAGGGAGTGCACATCACCCTTGAACAGGCTGATGTGAGTGACGAGGCTGACGTAATCGCAATGGTACAGAAGTTGAAACAGAACAACCTGACGATTAAAGGTGTCGTTCATGCGGCCGGTATCATTGATGATAAGATGATCAAAGATCAAACCTGGAACAGCTTCGAAAACGCATTCAAGACAAAGGTATGGGGATCCTTCCACCTGCATCATGCATTGCAGGATGAGAGCTTGGATTTCTTTGTGATGATGTCATCTATTTCATCGGTAGTAGGGAATATGGGGCAGGCCAATTATGCGGCGGCCAATTACTTTATGAATAGATTTGCAGCATACAGAAGAAGCCTGGGAATGCCGGCGATGTCGATTTGCTGGGGACCTTGGGAAGAAGCTGGGATGGCGACAAGCAACAGCAATATATTAAAGAACATTGAGAATAAAGGGCTCTATGGAATGTCCAAAGAGCTAGGCAAGAAAATGATTGACAAGGTATTTCATAAGGATCTTGCTTCCATTGTCGTTGTCGATGCAAATTGGGAGCTATTTAGTCAGCGGACTGGTGTGGATGAAGTGACAGCGTTTTTAAGCAACTTCATCACGAACAATCATTCGCGAGGAACACAAGGTGAACAATCGGCGGCAAAAGAAGATGTCATCGCCAAGCTCCATGAATTAAGTGAAACGGAGAGATCCGAGTATCTATTATCCTTGCTGCATAAAGCTGCAGCTGACATTATCGGATTTCAGGATATCAATCAGTTATCGGTTGATAGTTCCTTTACCGAACAAGGAGTAGATTCCTTAATGATCTTCTCCTTAAGAAATGAAATAAAGGCACTGTTGGATCTGCAAGTCGACATTTCTGTCTTCTTCAATTATCCATCCTTACGGAAATTGAATGGCTATTTAGTAACCGAAGCTATGAGCTTTGAAGAGACAGAACAGAATGGCAGCAACGCAACCAATAATGAAGAATCCGTCGAGGATATTTTGTCCGAGATCAACTCCCTGCTTAATTAACGACGATAATTTACCTGTTACTTCGTACTTCGGAGGAGAACGTACCCATGAAATTGTTCTGTTTACCATTCGCAGGCGGCTCCAAGCGTGCGTACTCGAACTGGAGTAAACTCGCAAATCGCGCTATAGATATTGAAGCCATCGAAATAAAGGGAAGGGGGGAGAGATTCGGTCAAGACTTCTATGAGGATATGACAGAAGCAGTCGACGATATTTACTCTTTAATAAAAGATAAAATTCAGAAAGACGAGTATGCGCTATATGGACATAGCATGGGAACGCTTCTGGCCTACGAACTGTACTATAAAGTTACTGCAGAAGGACAACGGAAGCCAGCGCATATTTTTTTCTCAGGCAGGCAATCACCCATTGTGAAAAATAACATGTATGTCAGTTCCACGATGCCTGACGATGAGTTTATTGCAAAAATCATTGCCTTGGGAGGCACCCATGAAGAGCTCTCGCAGAGCAAAGAATTAATGAGGTTTTATCTTCCTATATTAAAAAATGACATCAGAATCATGGAAAACTACGAGTTTCAGCAAAGAGCAGAGAAAATTAAATGTGACATCTCCGTATTTATTGGGCTTGAAGATAGGATTGATGGCAAGCAAGAGATTGAATGGGATGACTTATGCGAACAAAGGATCAAGTTCTATCATTTTATGGGGGATCATTTTTTTATTAACGATCATACCAGTACAATCGTGAATATTATGGAGGGCGAATTATTGCCTGAAAAATGAGGGTGGTCATGAGCAAGTTAACGGATAACAAGCGGGCATTTCTTTTTCAGGGTGTTGGAGCGGACTATCGGGAGCTCTTGGGCATGTTGGAAGAAGGCCAGCTTCATGCCTTGAAGGATTACTGCTACACGGTAAATAAGGAGATTGGAATCGATTTGCTCGGCTATCTGTTCCACTCTCAGCATATCGAATGCGACAGGATGTTCTACGATTGGATTACGATTTATACATGTGATTATCTTGTGTATCATCAATATGTCGATTCAGGCATAAAGCCTGCCATTATGGCTGGTTATAGTATGGGCTTAATTACGGCTATGGCTTGTGGCAAGTCCATTTCTTTTGCCGACGGACTGCGAATGCTTCAAACGATTTATGAATACCCCAAAAGCTTTGCTATTCCATGCAGTATGGGGGTAATCGTTGGGAAGACGTACAATGAGGTTCACGATCTCATCGCCCGAGGAACGTCGGAACATGACGTATATATGGCTAGCGAGAACAACGATACGTGTCTGGTTGTTTCAGGAATTAAGGACAGCGTTGATCGGGTACTGAGACTCGCTGAGCAAGAGGGAGCAATCAAGGCTTCAACCATCAATGCTCCCTATGCGTTTCATTCACCGTATGCAGCAGAAGGCATTGACAGGTTCGTGCATCTTGTCGAGGAGATTTCGATTTGTGATGGCGATATCCCGATATTATCCGTATTTTCGCAGACTGCCATCCAAAGCGCTTCTGATTTAAAGAATGAACTCATCAAAAATATGACAAGCCCAATGAACTGGAATGCCTCCATCCTCACATTAGGTCAGTGGGGGATTGAAAGTTTTGTTGAAGTTAGCTTGGAGGATTCCCTTACAAAAATATCAAGACTCATCAATTTGGATGCTGAATTTTTAACGTATAAAAAGTTCATGCGATTGAAAATGCCAAGCAAGTAAAAATACTATTCAATGAGGTGTATCACGATGGAAGAAATCAAAAACAGAACAAGAGCATTTTTGAGCCAGTTTATTAAGAAGAAAGAACTGCAGGATCAAGATGATATTTTCGCGACTGGAGATGTCAACTCTCTCTTTGCTATGCAGCTGGTGATGTTCATTGAGAAGGAGTTCGGCATTGGCATTGATAACACAGATTTGAATTTGAACAACTTCCGGTCTATTGAAGCCATTTCTACGTTCGTCGCGAGCAAAAGTGCTGCAGTAAGTCAATGATTATAAGAACATAGGAAATGAGGCTGGAAGCAGTTAACCGTTCTCGCTCTCTTTTCTGACTTTTCTCTACGGCACTTGGTTTATTGGATGGATTGAGTCCTGCTCAAGAGCACTTCTTGGCTGTCGAGTCGGGATAGTATTGATAGCTTCTGTGCAGGACTCGAAACCATGTATGTTTGTGAGCTTTGAATCTAAAAATCGCGTTAAGGTATAACGATTCCAGCTCGTTCTATGCCTTAAACGATGCGAAGGGGATGGGTGTAAACATGAAGGTGATTGGAGTCATTGGTGCAGGCGTTATGGGAACTGGCGTTGCGCATAATTTTGCATTAGCCGGGTATGACGTAGTACTTGTTGATATTTCCGAAGACATTCTTACGAGAGCTAAAGAGAAAATTGCCAACAACATTCGTTTTCAAGGCTTATACAACAAAGATTTCGCGGCGGAGAAGCCGGAAACCATTCTGAATCGAATCTCCTTTACTATGGATTATGACCTATTACAAGATGCAGACTATATCATTGAGAACGTGCCGGAGAAGTGGGAGATCAAGAGAGACGTATATCTAAAGCTTGATCGAATCTGCCCCGATCATTGTATTTTTTCTGTTAATACTTCCTGTATTTCGATTACCAAGGTTGCTGCCCTTACGAACAGGCCAACACAGGTCATTGGTTCACATTATATGAATCCAGTCATCATGAAACCAGTGGTTGAAGTGATCAAAGGATACCATACTTCGGAGGAGACCATTGAAGCTACTGTTCATCTTCTCTCGACCTTGAATAAAGAAGCGATCATCGTTAACGACTTACCAGGCTTTGTGTCTAACCGTATTTCCCATTTGTTTATGAATGAGGCTGCATTCGTGGTTCAGGATCAGGTTGCAAATCCGAAAGATGTAGACGATGTATTCAAAAAATGCTTTGGACACAAAATGGGCCCGCTTGAAACCGCTGATTTAATCGGTCTGGATACCGTTGTGCAATCACTGGACATTTTATACGAGAGCTACCAGGATTCAAAATTCCGTTGCTGTCCGCTTCTTCGTAAAATGGTTGAAGCCGGAACACTTGGAAGGAAGAGTGGACAAGGATTCTACTCTTACCCAGTGTACGAAGGCAGTTTCGTAAAAGCATAATCAAACAAGTGTTGGACAAGGGAATCGTGTTCGGAGGGCGAGTGGATTATCACCCCAAACTGAGCGCGATTCTTTTGTTTTAGCTCTCGACAGGAGGAAACATGGAGAATACAAGCGAACCTAAAAAGCGGTTGTGGTCGATGAATTTCTTTCTACTCTGGCAAGGACAGCTGGTTTCTGCGCTAGGCGATTCCATCTATGAAATTGCCTTAACCTTCTGGGTACTGTACGAAACCGGTTCACCAGGTTTGATGGGGGCATTACTGGCGACATCGTTGCTGCCCAAAGTTCTCATATCACCCTTTGCAGGTGTCATTGTAGATCGAACAGACAGAAGAAAAATGATCCTTTTAATGGACTTCATACGAGGGGTATGTATTCTGTTCGTCGGCATTGCAGCCATATTGGGATATCTCGAAATTTGGATGGCTTTTGTTGCGGGGATTATTCTCGGCACGTGCGCTGCATTTTTTAATCCTGCAGTGACCTCAACGATCCCTGATATTGTTCCCTCTTCTCAGATTGTACAAGCTAGCGCCAATTTAAGTATGTTGCGTGCCATTTCTCAAATCATAGGGCCTTCATCTGGCGGTCTGCTGTATTCTCTCATAGGCGCACCCATTTTATTTTTATGTAATGGTATTTCTTATATCATTTCATTTATTCTCGCATTTTTCATGAAGGTTCCGAAGTCAACCAGTCAGGATCAACAATTCAACTTCTGGCAGGATATGAAGGATGGATTTAGGTATGTCTGGAAAATGAAAGGGCTAAGAGACTTAATTGTTCTAGCTGGTTTTTTGAATTTTTTTGCAACGATAAGCATTGTATTGCTTGCACCAATGTTTAAAAATGCAGAGAACCTAGGTGAAGTTAAATACGGGCTCGCCATGGCCATCTTTACATTAGGTATGCTTGCGGGAATGATATTTACTTCCGTATTTCGGATCAAGCCTGACCACAAAAGTATGGTACTAACCGTATCAGGATTACTGGCAGGGATTGTTTTCTCCATCGCAGTCATGATGAATAACTTTATTATCATGGCTATTTTGTTATTTATCGGCGGCATTTTCAACGCAATTGTAAATGTACTGATCGAATCAACGGTGCAATTAACTGTTTCTCAGGAAATGAGAGGCAAGGTATCCTCGCTTAAGGGAACTCTTACGATGGGACTTGCACCGCTGGCGATGTTTATTGGAGGTATATTAGGCGAATTTTTCCCAATAAGATACATTGTATTTACAGGCTTCATGGCAATGACCGTATTGTTTATCCCTTTATTTTTCTTAAAATCCTTTAAGGCTTTTATTCAATACAATCCGGAAAAGCAAAAAATTGGAGCGTAATTTCGAGAGGAAAAGGGAGTGAGTGTGTGGAGCACGAGATTGACAAATATAAATCGGCTCTCAAAAAGGCCGCTGCTAAAATAGAAGAGCTGTCCACGATCATTCAAGATCAGAAGAGCAATGAGGAAATAGCGGTAATTGGCTATTCATGTCGCTTCCCTGGAGATGCAGGGAATCCTGAAGGGTTCTGGCATGTAATGGCCAACCGAATGGATTCTGTCACCGAGATTAAATCGGATCGATTTGATTATCGCAACTATTACAGTGATGATCCTGAAGAAGAAGGCAAGATGGTTACGAAGAGCGCATCCTTCTTGCGTGATAACATCAGGGATTTTGATAATATTCATTTCGGCCTATCAGCCATAGAAGCTGCATCAATAGACCCTCAGCACAGGCTCTTGTTGGAGGTAAGCTGGGAGGCTATGGAGAATTCAGCCTTGAATATTGAGGAGTTGAAGGGGAGCAGAACAGGTGTATTTATTGGAATCAGCGCTTATGAATATGCCAATGCCGAATTGTATTCGGGTCAAGCTTCCGATATAACGGCTTATTCTACTGCAGGTGTCTCACTAAGCTCGGCTGCCGGTAGATTATCCTATTTCTATGATTTCAAAGGGCCTGCGATCATCTGCGATACGGCATGTTCGTCATCCATTTCAGCCTTGAATATTGCCGTCGACAGCTTGCGGAATAACCAGTGCGACATGGCCATTGTCGGGGGCTCGAATCTATTGCTTACACCAGAGCCATTTATAGGGCTTTCCAAATTCAGCGGTTTGTCTAAGGACGGAAAATGCAAGGCGTTTGATAATGATGCAGACGGTTTTGGGAGAGGCGAGGGCTGCGGTGTCATCGTTCTCAAAAGATTAAAAGACGCCAAGCAAGCCGGAAACGCAGTTGCGGCCCTTATCAAGCATGTAGTGATCGGACAGGATGGCAAATCAAACGGATTTACTGCTCCAAACGGATTGTCACAACAAGGCGTAATCAGACAGGCTCTACAACATGCTAATTTGACTGTTGATGATATCGATTATATCGAAACACATGGTGCTGGCACACCATTAGGCGACCTCATCGAAATCCAATCGTTATCAGAGGTCTTTAAGCATAAAAAGGAGCCTCTCTTTATCGGATCCGCCAAACCGAATATTGGGCATTTAGAAGCAGCTTCAGGCATGGCCGCATTGATTAAAGTCATTATGTCTCTTGAGAATAAGAAGATCTTGCCTAACATTTATACTCAAAACCCAAATAAGAACATTTCGTGGGGGAAGGTTAAGATCGCTGACGAGTTCATGGACTGGCAGAAGACTGAAGGAGTCAGAAGAGCAGGGATTAGTTCTTTTGGTTTCAGCGGAACGCTGGCGCATGTCATCCTTGAGGAGCCCCCTCAGCCTCATGACAAGGATGAGCAATTGGATGAACTGCCAGCTCATCTATTGACCTTGTCAGCCAAGAATGAAAAAGCTTTAAAAGGATATATAAGCGCGATGAAGGAGCAATTGGTGAAGGAAACTGGCTCCATCAAGGATATTGCTTTTACGTCCAATATTAGCCGCTCATTTTTGAACTACAGATTTGCAGCAGTGGGGAAGAACAAAGAAGACTTACTGGATAAAATGGATTTGGTTCTGAACAACTCTAGCCACCATGAGCTCCTCATCCAGAAGAGTACGGCCAAAGACAACAAAATCGCCTTTTTATTTACGGGCCAAGGCTCCATCTATGACGGAATTGCTAGAGAATTTTACACCACATCAAGAACATTTAGAGAAACGATGGATCTGTGTAATGAGAAGTTTAAAGCGATACTCGGCCTGTCGATACTAGACGGGATCTACGGGGAAGACACTACGCTGCTCACTAGACCGATCTATTCACAGGCAGCCATATTCTCCATTGAGTATGCCTTAACCAAGCTGTGGGGTGCGTTAGGGATAAAACCTGACGTTATTATCGGTCACAGCATAGGCGAGTATACGGCAGCCTGCTATGCAGGGCTTATCAGCTTGGACGATGTGATCCTGATGATTGCACAGCGTGGCAGAATGATGGAATCCATTGATGTCGAAGGCAAGATGGTCGTCATTCTGACGAATGTGGAATATGTGAAAGCTGCTTTGGAAGAGAGCGGATGCAAACATGTTACCATTGCTGCCATTAACGCTCCTGACAATGTTACGATTTCGGGCCGAAGCGATGAGGTCGATATCGTAATCGAAACCTTGCAAACCAAACATAGAGTCTTTTTTAATAAGCTCAATATTCCTCATCCTTATCACTCCATGTTAATGAAGGAGTATGAAGGCATGTATGAGCAAGGCATCGGAGACATCACATTCTCAAACCTGCAGACAGCAATGATATCCAGCATTACGGGACAAGTGGAGCAAGAAGAAGTGTTGGGTAGAAGCAAGTATTGGGTCGAGCATCTATCCAAGCCAGTTAACTTCCAAGGTGCCATGCAAGAAGCCAAACGACTTGGCGTCAATATTTTTATTGAAATCGGAGGCGATGCAACCCTAAGCGGGTTAGCCAACCAATGTCTACAAGATGATGAGATCATGTTCGTTCCTTCTATGAGACGAGAATCGGAGAACTACACGCAATTTTTTAATTCCGTCTCTGCTTTATTTATGAAGGGAATGGATCTGGATTGGAACACATTCTATCAATCCTATGCTACGTGTAGAGTAAAGCTTCCAAACTATCCATTTCAGAAGAAAGAACTGTGGAGAGAGGTGCGAAGAATGGATCGTGCAGCCGTTGATCCATTGCAAGCAGCAAGCTCATCCAAGGATATCAAAGAACTGCCGCCTATTTCACAACACTCACAGCATACACAGCATCCACAACAGCCGCAAGCTCGCGGGAATCGCTTGCGATCTAACCCTAAAGAGAAGATCAAATCTGAATTAAAAGAAATGATCCAGATTTTGACGGGGCTCAAGATTGAAGAAATCGAGGATGACCTCAATCTGCTGACGCTCGGCTTTGATTCTTTAGTACTTATCCAACTCAATAAACAAATTACGAATAAGTTCAACATCTCAATTACATTAAATGAGTTCTTTATTAATCTGGATACCGTTGAGAAAATCACCGAGCATATTAACAAACATACGGATTGGGTGGAAGAAGAGGAGATCGACGAAGTTGGTTATGAGACTGAGTATGATGAACCGGTGAAATCGATCTCAGAGACAATGAATACGATTCCAGATGCAGTGCCAATGAACAGCTTGGCTGCTGCTGGTCAGGCGCAGAACCATTCGTTAGGTGCACTGGACGGTATGGATGCTTTGCAGAATATTTTCAATACGCAGATGAAAATCATGTCCGAACAGTTGGATATTCTGAAGGGTCTTACGAATCCCAGTCAGAAGCCATTGGCAGATAGCAAGAGTCCGCCAAACTTGAAGCAGAGCGAGGTCATTGTGAGCAGCCCAAAGGCTTCAGCCTTGGCTGTGGACACCAAAAGCCATTATGTACCCTACAAAAAGCTGGAATTAATCGATAATGAAAATTTCAATGAATTGCAGCTTACCTATATTCGAAACATTGAGAAGAAATATACAAGCTTCACCCAAAAATCAAAAGCGAATATCCAAAAATACAGAAAAGTATATGCGAATAATCGAAATGTAGCGGGATTCAGGCCGGTCATGAAGGAAATGATCTATCAGATCGTGGCGGACACCGGACAAGGATCGAAGCTTCGCGATATTGACGGGAATAGCATTATCGATTTGACGATGGGCTTTGGCGTTAACTTGCTTGGACATAACCCGAGCTTTATCAATGAAGCATTAACGGAAGAGCTCCGCAGAGGAATGCCTCTTGGCCCAATGGGCAGACTGGCCGGAACCGTTGCCGAACAGATCAGTCAATTAACAGGCGTCGAGCGGGTAGCTTTCTATAATTCAGGAACGGAAGCAAATATGGTGGCCGTACGAATCGCCAGGGCAAGCACAGGCAAGAAGAAGATCGTTACTTTTGCGGGATCCTATCACGGCACCTATGACGGCTTGCTTGGATTGTCCTCCATTGGTGAGGACGGAAGCCTAACGACGATCCCGTTGGCTCCAGGTATTATGGAGAGCGTTGTCAGTGATTTAGTTATGTTGAATTACAATCAAGAGGCTTCGCTGGATTATATCAGAAATCACGCGAATGAAATCGCCGGTGTCCTAGTTGAGACCGTTCAAAGCCGAAGACCGGATGTTCAGCCTAAGGAGTTCCTGAAGAAACTTAGGAAAATCACGGAAGAAAACGGAGTTGCACTCATATTTGACGAGATCATTACAGGCTTTAGAATTGACCCAGGCGGAGCCCAAGCGTATTTCGGTATCAAAGCAGATATCGTAACCTATGGTAAGGTTCTTGGCGGCGGGATGCCGATCGGGGTTGTATCTGGAAAATCCGAGTTTATGGACTGTATTGATGGGGGCATGTGGAGCTTTGGCGATACGTCGGTTCCTCCTTGTGAGCAGAAGAGAACGTTTGTTGCCGGAACCTTCTCGCATCACCCGCTCGCCATGGCTGCAGCTCACGCTTCATTAACCTATATAACGGAGAACAAAGATACGCTTTATGACAGGTTGAATCAAAAAACCAATGACTTTGTACAACGAGTAAACGCGTTTTTCGAAGAGCAGCATGTCCCGATCAAAGTCGTGAATTTCGGTTCCTTATTCAGATTTGTGTTTCGAGGGGATTTCGAAATCTTCTTCTTCGGCTTGCTGGAGAAGGGTGTATATGTATGGGAAGGACGGAATTGCTTCTTCTCCACTGAACACACGGATGCGGATATTGAATATATATTTACTGCCATCAAAATGACGATTGAAGAGATGCGCCAAGCTGGATATTTTGGCGACTCCTTATTGAACCAGCATGCTATTCAGGTGACTCAATCCACCCGGCAGGAAGAGCAGCAACCTGTAATTCCGATGTCTATCATTCAGCAACGATTATACACCCTAAGTTCCATTGGCAAAGATGACCCGTATAATATGGTGACCGTACTAAAGGTTAGAGGAGCGCTGGATCGTCATAAATTCGAGGCCGTACTCAATGAAATCGTGATGCGTCACGAGAGCCTGCGCACACGCCTATTTGTTGAAGATGGGGAGTTTAAGCAAGAAATTCTTGAACAGGTGGAGTTTACAATCGATATCGTCAAAAAGGGCTTGCATGAGGATTTGGATGAGCTCATTCAATCATTAGTTACCCCTTTTGATCTAGCGGAAGCTCCTTTGTTGAAGGTCATCCTAATCGAAGAGGGCAGCCGAGAGGGTACGCTGATTTTTAATTTCCATCATACGATAGCAGACGGTATTTCAATGAGCATCTTCGTGCAAGAGTTTATGCGCTTGTATGCGAATGAACGACTTATGCCTGTGAATAAGCAGTATCGAGATTTTGTTGAATGGGAAACCCGCTACTTGGCATCGGACGAAAAGAAGCAGAGCGAACAGTATTGGCTGAGCAAATTATCCGGTGATATGAATGTTCTGAAGCTCCCTGCCGACTTTCCAACACCTGCAGAGTCTGATTTCAAGGCCAATACGGTTCATATGCAGATCGGATCCGAATTGGTTCGTGATTTGAAAACAGTTGCTTCGCGTCATCAATGCTCTTTATTTATGTTGTTGGCTGCAGGGTTTAATCTTCTACTTAAAAAATTAACTGGAAATGATGATATTTGCATAGGAACTCCTGTGACAAACCGGGCAGATGGTTCTTTTGATGAGAGTATTGGTATGTTTACCAACACCATCGTGCTGAAGAACAATCTTTCAGATGACAAGACGTTTGCAGCGTTTGTCAAGGAAGTCAAACAAAATTGTATTGAAGCGTACTCTCATATGTATTACCCGTTCAATTATCTGGCAAGCCTCATGAAGAAAGCGAAAAACAGCAGGGAAGGCTTCCTTAATGTACGGTTTGTCTATGAAAAAACGGATGAAAGAGTACTCACGATCGATAATTTAGAAATTACAACCTATGAATATAAGAGTGCATTATCCGATTTTGATTTTGTCATTGAAATTCTTGAGGAAAACGGCACATTCCATATCGGGATGACTTATAAAACAAGCCTGTTCAAAGAAGAGACGATTGGGAAATGGGGACAAGACTATCAAAGAATCTTAGAGTTTATTATTACTCATAACGATCCTAACGATAACTCTAGACTTACACTCAAGGATTTTGGCAATATCGGACAAGATAACACGAACAAGCATACGCAGAATGGAATACCCGCTCGTGATGCGCTGCCAGTGCCTAGCGGACGTACCGTAGCAGGTGCGGGTTTTGAGGCTCCGCGTACTGAAATCGAAGAGGAATTCGCTCACATATGGGAAAAAACATTAAGCTCTAGTCCGATCGGCATCAACGATGATTTCTTCCAAATGGGCGGGGATTCGATTAAAGCCATTCAGCTCATCTCACGAGCCAGAGCTAAGGGCTACATCTTCGAGGTTGATCACTTATACAAAAACCCCACGATCAAGCAGCTAGTGAAAGTAATAGAGTCGAAGCATCACATGCAGATGCAGAATTCCTTAGCTGGGGAAGTAAAGTTAGCTCCGATGCAAAAGCAATTTTTTGAACAATTATCTGTTGATCAACATCATTGCTGCGAGAGTAGAATGCTGCACAGGGCAGCGGGCTTTCAGGCTAACACGGTAAAGGAAGTGTTTGATCAATTAATCATTCGGCATGACGCATTGCGAATGGTGTATCAGCAGGACAACGGCAATGTCGTTCAAATCAATCGAGGCGCACGCGAAGCACAGTATGACCTTCAGGTATATGAGAATGTAACGGATCAAGAAGTTATCGAAACATGCAATGAGATCCAGAACGGTATGGATCTTGAGAAAGGGCCGCTCGTAAGACTGGGCTTGTTCCAAATGAGCTCGGGGGACAAGTTATTCATCGCCATCCATGCTCTTCTTATCGATGATATATCTTGGAGCATTCTGCTAGAGGACTTCATGAATGGGTACACGCAAGCGGAGAAGGGATTGGGCATCGTTTTGGCGGAGAACACGACTTCATTCAAGGAATGGTCAGACAAACTGAACGAATATGCAGACTCTTATCGTGTGAAAAGGCAGGCTGACTATTGGAAAAGGTTACATGACACGACGGCCACTAAAAAATTGCCAAGGGAGAGAGGTAAACTTGCATGGAGTTGAACAAACAAGTTCAAAAGCTTGGTGTACAAGTTACCGAAGAGTTGCTGAATAATATCAACAATGCATATCATACGAATCTTCTTGATATTTTATTAGCTGCCTTGGCCCTGACGATTCGAGACTGGACAAGAGAAGAGAACACATTGATCAGCTTGATTGGCCACGGCAGGGAAGAATGGGAACAGCCTATGGATATGAGCAGAACTGTAGGATGCTTCCGAACACAATTTCCGGTTGTCCTTAGAGCTTACGATGATCTCGGCGATACGATCAAACATACGAAAGACATGCTGCGGCGAATTCCAAATCAGGGACGCTTCTATGGTATCCTCAAGTACTTATCCACTGAAGACTTGAACCTTGCAGAGCCCGAAATTGGCTTTCATTATGTAGGTAGAATCGATCCAGGTGCTAGCGGAGATGGATTTGAAATTACGAATCTGGGTTCCAGTGAATACTCATCCAAGTACCTAACAAGCTCACATGCTCTAGATATCGAAGCTATCCTCATCGCAGACAATTTGAAGCTCACTTTCATATACGAGCAGGATGATTTTATTCCAGGAACGATTGAGAAGCTGCTAAGCGTATATCAAAATCAATTGGATCGCCTTATTCAACATTGTACAACCAAGCAGGAAGCGGAAATTACCGTTACCGATATTACGCTAGAAGATATAACTATGGAACAATTGTCCGCATACAAGAATGAGCTTCACAATGTTAAGAACATCTACCCTCTTGCGCCTATGCAAGAGGGTATGCTTTATCATGCTTTGACAGATGAGCAGGATACGTACATCAAGTTGTCCTGTTTCCAGGTGGAAGGGCACATTGATCTGGAGATGCTGGATCGAGCTTTTAACATGGTTATCGATCGACATGATATTTTAAGGACAGTATTTGATTATTCTTCATTTCAACAAAATATGCAGGTGGTGTATAGAAAGCGTAGTGCAGCCGTTGAGTACATCGACATCACGAATCAAGGCGAAGAAAATGAAGCATATCTGGAACATTTAATCAGGAAATATCGGGCAAGACGATTTGATTTAAGCAAGGATGTACTGCTTCGTATTGTACTTGTTCGAATGCAAGAGAACAGATACAGTATGATTTTTCATCTGCACCATATTCTTATGGATGGATGGTGCAACAGCTTAATTCTGATTGAATTGTTTAAAATTTATAATGAAATCAAGCATGGGATTCCAGCGAGTCTGAACGATGTCGTACCTTATTCTACTTATATCGATTGGCTCAAAAACAAAGATATCAATGAAGCTAAAGCGTACTGGAAAGATTACTTGCATGATTGCAAAGAAGTCACGAGGATCCCTTTTGAAAGAGAACATAAAATGAATGAAGTCATCAATAAAGAGAAGGCATTGGAGTTGGACGAGGAAAGATTGTCATCCATCATTCGCATCGCTCAGGAAAGTAGAGTTACGGTAAATACCGTGATCCAGAGCATTTGGGCGATTCTTCTTAGTAAATACAATAATACCGATGATATTGTATACGGGTATGTTGTCTCTGGGAGAAATGCGGAGATCGAAGGCGTGGAAGTGATTCCTGGACTGTTTATCAATACAGTCCCGCTTCGTGTGAAATTTACAGACAACATGCAATATCCTGAACTCGTGAAGCAGATCACCAACACTACGCTGCAGAACAATAAACATGATTTTGTAAGTCTTGCGGAAATTCAAAATTTGAGTGAGGCGAAAAGCGATCTGATTCGCAGCCTCCTTGTATTTGAGAATTATCCGATTGATGAGAAGCAACTGAACGAAGAAATATTGAAAAACAATGATTTGAAAATACTCAATTCCGTGTTTGTACTGCCGTATCAGCTCATTGAAGGATCGAACTATAACGTTACGCTAGTTGTCAACCAAGATGACAAGATGACGATCAATTTCATCTATAATGAGAACGCATTGGCTGAAGCGGATATGTCAAAGATCATCCGAGCGTTTGATGCGATTGTGAATCAGATTATTGAAAACACACATATATGCGTTGATGACGTTGGCATCATCGATGATCGTGAGAAGCATCACATTCTTCATGTGTTGAATGATAAGCACAGCAACTATCCGAAGGATAAAACCATTATCCAACTGCTTGAAGAGCAAGCAGAGAGAGTGCCGCAGAATATCGCATTACGCTTCCAAGACGAACAGATAACCTATCAAGAGCTTAATGAAAGAGCCAATCGTCTGGCTCATTATATAAGACAGATGGGCGTAGGGAACAATGTCATCGTTGGTATTATGGGTGAACGTTCCGTGGAAACGGTGATCAGCATTGTAGGAATTCTGAAGGCTGGCGGAGCTTATTTGCCAATTGATCCGAAATACCCGGTAGACCGAATGAGGACTCTGCTTGCAGACTCCAACACTGGAATGCTCCTTGCCCATTCCTCTCATATGGAAGCATTACATCATATCGATAGCCAAATCGACATCGTGCTTACGGATCGAATCGCAGCGGAATTGTCATCAGAGAGCTCAGATAATCCGTTGCTGATTAACAGCCCATCAGATTTGGCTTATGTCAT
This sequence comes from Paenibacillus sp. KS1, assembly GCF_001680695.1. Taxonomy (NCBI): domain Bacteria; kingdom Bacillati; phylum Bacillota; class Bacilli; order Caryophanales; family Paenibacillaceae; genus Paenibacillus; species Paenibacillus sp. KS1. The sequence goes on from NZ_MAIS01000026.1 coordinate 63,124, forward strand.
GTATACATCCGGCTCCACGGGAAGACCAAAAGGGGTAATGGTAGAGCATCAAAGTGTTGTGCGGCTTGTCCAAAACACGAACTACATAGAATTTGCGGAAGGAGACCGGATCTTACAAACAGGGGCGATGGTCTTTGATGCCTCCACATTCGAGATCTGGGGAGCCTTGCTGAACGGAATCGAATTGGTGTTGGTTGACGAACATATCCTCTTACATGCGGAACGGTTAGGGGAGGAAATTAGTAAAAATCAAATTACAACGATGTGGTTGACCTCTCCGTTATTTAATCAGCTCGTTCAACAGGACGTGACGATATTTAAGGGACTGAAGCATTTAATCGTGGGTGGAGATGCGCTGTCTTGGGAGCACATCAATCAAGTCAGACAGGCTTATCAGGGCCTGAAGCTGATAAATGGGTATGGTCCAACCGAAAATACAACCTTCTCAACCTCCTATGCTATTGAGGAAGAGTTCGGCAGCTCTATCCCAATTGGAAAAGCAATTAGCAATTCGAAAGCCTATATCGTAGATCGTCATCACCATTTACAGCCTATTGGTGTGGCGGGTGAACTATGCGTTGCCGGAGACGGTCTTGCTCGCGGTTATGTCAACAATCCAGAATTGACGGCGGCGAAGTTCGTTCCGAACCCGTTCGAAGCGGGGGCACGAATGTATAAGACCGGAGACTTGGCTCGCTGGCTGCCTGATGGGAATATCGAATATTTGGGCCGGATTGATGAACAGGTCAAAATTCGAGGCTTCCGCATCGAACCAAGCGAAATCGCCCAGCAATTGCTGCTGCACGAGGTGATCCAAGATGCAATCGTAGTGGCCCAAATAGGAGAGGACGGACAAGCGTACCTATGCGCGTATATTGTGAGCGAGATGGAACTGTCTGCATCAGAACTGCGGAATCATGTGTCTGCATCGCTGCCGAGCTACATGATTCCATCGTATTTCGTACAGATGGATCGGCTGCCGTTAACCCCGAATGGAAAAGTAGACCGTAAGGCATTGCCGGAACCAGATGGCGAAGTGGTTACTGGAGCCGAATACGCAGTGCCTCGAAATGACATGGAGAGAGCAATTGCCCAGGTATGGGAAAAGATATTAGGCGTGAGGAATGTTGGCCTCAATGACGATTTTTTCGCCTTAGGCGGAGATTCCATTAAAGCGATCCAAGCGATTGCCCAAATGAGCAATAGAGGGTATTCATTTGAGATTAAAGACTTAATGGGCAATCCTAGAATTAAAGACTTGATCCCGCATATCAAATCGACAACAAAAACCATAGATCAGGGCGAAGTATCCGGCGAGATCGAGCTGACACCAATTCAGCAATGGTTCTTAGCGCAAGAACATCTTGACAAAGATCATTTCAATCAGGATCTGATGCTTTTCCGTGAAGATGGCTTCAACGTAGATAGAATCGAACGCGCTTTTGATCGTATTGTGCAACATCATGATCTATTGCGAGCCATATATGTTGACCAGGCGTTAATCAATCGAGAAGTAACGAATAGATTATATGATTTTCATATTTATGACCTTAGAGGAAAACCGATTACGGATAATTATATTACTGGCTTATGTACTGAACTCCAGGCCAGTATGAAATTAGCGAAAGGCCCGCTTGTCAAAATAGGACTGTTCCAAACAGACAAGGGCGATCATTTGCTTGTATCTATTCATCATATGGTTGTAGATGCCGTGTCATGGAGAATTATTATAGAGGACTTTGATACGCTCTATCAGGATCCAGAAAAGAGTTTGCCGTTGAAGACCAGCTCCTTCCAAGAATGGGCTTCCAAGCAGAAGCAGTATGCTGGCGGATTTACATTGCAAAATGAGCTGAAATACTGGAATCGTCTTAGCCAATGGGACGTGAAAGAGATTAACAAGAGTTATGAGCCTTCAAGTATACAGGGCGCTAAGATCATAAAAAAGACGATTATGCTGGATCAGGCCTATACCGAGAAGTTATTAACGAAAGTAAATAAGGCGTATTCCACGGAAATCAATGATATCCTTCTCTCAGCCTTAACCGTATCGATTGCTAATTACAACCAAGCGGAGCGCATACTCATTAATTTGGAATCGCACGGAAGAGAACAAATCGTAGATGATGTGGACATAACAAGGACAGTCGGGTGGTTCACCAGTCAATACCCGGTGATTCTGCACGCCCAAGATCATATTTCGGATGTAATCAAATTTACGAAGGATACACTCAGACGGATCCCTCGCAAAGGGATAGGCTATGGAATGCTGAGATATTTATCTCCTTTTGATTTGAAGGCGATACGCACCCCAGACATCAGCTTTAACTATTTGGGACAGTTCGATGAGAACATTTCTGGCGACAACTTTACGTTATCCGATATTTTACCGGGGGATTCGGTAAGCCAAGAAAGCGGTAGATTGTATCCTCTAAACATTTCAGCAATGGTTCTCCATAAACAATTTAGTCTGACTTTGAGTTACGTTAGGGAAGAATTTAACGATGCAACGATTGACAATTTGCTGCAGTGCTATATGGACAATCTTAAAGAGATTATCGATCATTGCATCTCACTGGAGCATGTAGAAGTTACCGCTTCGGATATTACTGATGAGAACATATCTTGGGCAGAATTAGCTCCATACCATGAGCAAATCAGCAATGTAAAACGAATGTACCCGCTCACCCCAATGCAGGAAGGGCTGCTGTTCCATTCAATGGCGGATAAGGGCGAGTACTATCACGTCAATATGGAGCTTAGGGTAATCGGAGAGCTGAATGTGGAGTTATTCAAGAAGAGCTTTATAGAGCTTGTTGCTCGCCATGACATCTTGCGAACGAATGTTGACAGCAATCATTTCAAAGAAAATATGCAGATCGTGTACAAATCCAGAGAACCCGAGTTCACGTATCTGGATATTAGAGACTTACCATCCGATAAGGAAGCGTATATCGAACAGCTGGTCATAGAGGATAGACGAAGAGGCTTTGATTTAAGCAACGATATCCTTATTCGATTATTTATAGTAAGGATGAACGAGCGGGAATACAGTTTACTGTTAAGCAATCACCATATTATTTTGGACGGATGGTCATTTGGGATCATTAGCAGTGAACTGTTCGACATCTATAATCTACTGTTGAGTAATACACCTGTAGAAGCGAAGAAAATACAACCTTATGAAGCGTATATCAAGTGGATTGGTTCGCAGGATAAGACGGCAGCTCTGAACTATTGGTCAACGTATTTGAAGGGATACGACACGACAATCGATATTCCATTCAAGAAAGCTTCAACAGTCCAAGGGAAACCGCAAGAGGTTATTCTACGTCTAGATAAAAGCGTTACAAAACAAATTGAGCTGCTAGCGCAGCAGCATACCGTTACAGTCAATACCATTTTCCAGAGTATATGGGCGATCCTGCTGCAACGATATAATCATGTGGATGATGTTGTGTTTGGATTTATTGTATCGGGCAGGACAACTCAAATACATGGAATTGATGAAATGGTAGGATTATTTATCAATACCATTCCATTACGAGTAAATGCGACGCAGGAGAAACGATATACGGAAGTGCTGCGGCAAATAAAATCGGATTTCCATGAGAGTGAGCCCTATCATTATTGCTCAATAGCGGAAATCCAAAAGCTGACTGAGGTTGGTAATAGCCTCATCAATGGGCTGATGGTCTATGAAAATTATCCGATGGATCAAGATATGATTCATAAAGATATTCAAGATCAGGTCAATCTTCGTATTCATTCAGCCCGGATATTTGAGGAAACGAACTATAGCTTCAATATCAAGGTCATTCCAGGGGAAGAGCTGCTTGTCAAATTCAACTATAATGACGGGATCTACGATGAAGAGAGCGTCCATACGATCAAAGGCCATTTCCTTCACATTTTGAACCAAATCATGTCCAATCCGCATATCCGCATTGATGAACTTGAAATTGTGGGAGAGGATGAGAGAAACGAAATCTTGGTCGATTTCAACAACACGGTTATGGAGCTTCAACCTGAGGACACAATTCAAAGTCTCTTTGCACATCAAGTGATGAGGAACCCAGAGAAAACGGCGGTACGATGCGGTGAAGATTCCATCAGCTATCTTGAGTTGCATCAGAGAGCGAATGCGTTAGCCATTCAACTCAGAGAGAAGGGCATAGGTACGGAGTCAATCGTGCCGATCATGATCGATCGCTCCATCAACATGGTTGTAGGCGTACTAGCCATCTTGCAGGCAGGCGCTGCCTATCTGCCTATTGATACAAACTATCCGGAAGAACGAATCAATTATATGTTGCAGGACAGTAAAGCAGAGCTTATGCTATCTACCCATACACTTACGCAGAAGAGAACTCTAGAAGTTAATGAAATGATTGATTTGGAAGATAAGGCGTTATACGCACGCTCGATTGAACAAATCGATAATATCAACCATCCTCACGATTTGGCCTATGTGATCTATACCTCAGGAACGACCGGCAAGCCTAAAGGAGTAATGGTCGAGCATAAGGGCGTCATTAACTTGAAGCACTGGTTTGAGCGCGAGCTTGGAATCGGTAACGATGAGAATATACTGCAATTTGCAAGTATAGCGTTTGATGCGTTCTCATGGGAGCTGTACATGGCATTATTGCTTGGCAATACCCTTTATATTCCGGATCAAGAGGTGCTGCTCAATACGGATTTATTGAACGAATTTGTGAGAACTCACGGCATCACAACCATTACTTTACCTCCATTTGTCGCGGGTAATTTGGAGGCAGGGAACGGACTGAAGCGGGTCATTACGGCAGGAAGTGAACTGAAGTACGAACAGATCTCGCATTTGCTCGGACAAGTAGAGGTCATTAACGCCTATGGCCCGACGGAGGATACTGTATGTACAACAGCATGCAAGCTGTCCGAGGTTCAGCAAACGAAAATCTCCATTGGAGCTCCGATAGCAAATCATCGCGTATTGATACTGGATGCCAATCATAAACTGGTTCCGGTAGGTGTAAATGGTGAACTGTGCATCGCAGGTGTGGGGCTAGCAAGGGGCTACTTGAATAACGAGCAATTAACGAAAGAGAGATTTATTCATAATCCATATCGGCCAGAAGAGATTCTATACAAAACGGGTGATGTGGCAAGATGGCTGCCTGATGGAAATATCGAATATGTAGGAAGGATCGACCATCAGGTTAAAATCAGAGGATATCGAATCGAAATCGGCGAGATTGAACAGACCCTGTTACAGCTGCCAGAAGTGTCCCAGGTTGCAATTATCGATAAGGAAATCGATGGATCGAAAGTTCTCTGTGCCTATTATGTAGCAGAGAAGGAAATCGCCATCCATTCTTTACGGGAATCGTTAAGCAAGAAATTGCCGGCCTATATGATACCCGCATATTTCCTGAGAATGGAGTCGCTGCCATTTAATCTAAATGGAAAAGTGGATCGCAAGCGATTGCCTGAAATGGAAGGCAATATCAAGACGGGCGCTCATTACGAGGAAGCCGATAATGAAATCGAAAAACGAATGATCGACATTTGCAAGGATGTACTGGGATTGCAGCAGTTGAGTGTTAGGGACAATTTATTTGAAGTTGGCGGAGACTCGATACGAATTGCAAAAATATACAAAGAATTAAAAAAGGTGAATATTCACATCTCTATTAAAGATATATTCTATTATGAAAATATCCGTGACCTCTATAATAACTGGGCGAACAAAAGAATGAATAGCCAAGAAGAAGAAGGATCTAAGAGCTTAGAGCGGATTTCACTAAACGAATCAAATTGGGAGCAAGCTTTAGCCGACCAACTCAATGACTTTAGCAATGCGATAGTAACTAACAACAAGATAACGAGCGTGTACCCACTATCCGCGATGCAGAAAATCCTTCTTGATACCAACCAAACGTATAGTGGGGCGATCATCGATTTTAATCACCAAGTTAATGTACAGCTGCTGAAGAAGAGCATTGCGTCTGTCATTAACGAACAGGGGCTGTTACGAAGTACATTAATCCAAACTGATCATCGAATCATGATCCAAGAGTACGGGGTGGTTCAAGGCATTGATATCCCTTATGTAGACTTGGAACATGTGAGCGAAGAACAGAAAGAACATATACAGTCCTATATCCATGAGCGGTTTGGAGATCATGCGGATCGTACAAATGTATTGAATAATCTGCTGTACAACATGATCATCATTAAAATCTCAGACAGTCATTATAAGGTGTATATGCCTTGCAGTCATCTCATCTTTGATGCAATGAGCTTCGATATCATACAATCAAGTATCCAACAAGCCTATGCAAACAATGGGGAATCAAGAGGGCAAAGCATATTGCAATATGAACATTATGTTCAAGAACAGTCGAGAGGGCCTCAAGGGATAACGGAAAAGGATCTGATCGAGAGGTTCAAGCTGACTGATTTTCAGGATAGCTTTAGCCAGTATTTCAAAAAGTACAAGGAAGCATCATTGATTCATACAACCATTTCGATTCCGTTGACTGAAGAAATACGCGAGTCTGTACAAGAGATGTCCTGGGATATATCCATGAACATCTTTTTAAAAATTGTTGAGCTCGCTTTCGATCTTGATTCGGTACCGTTTGCACTTATGCATACAGGAAGAAAATATACATCCCATAACTATTATCATACTATGGGGGCATTTATTGATATTCTGCCTCTGAGTCTGCCACGAGATCAGCACCTGGCTATGGAAGACATAAATGAACTCATTCGCTTTGCCTATGAGAAAAACATTCATTTTGCAGCGTTACTGTCTCAAGAAGAGCCGAAGAACAAGTATAAGAAGGTACGACGTGCATTAAAAGAGATCTACAGCTCTGAAACGATTACGCTCCCGATTTTTAACTACCTTGGACTGTTTGATTCACATGCGGAGATGAAGAATGAGCTCACTGCAATCAAGGAGATGTACAGCAGCAGGACAAAGAAATTATCTACGGAGATCACAATAGCGGTAGTAGAGGATCAGCTCATGATTAAGCTATTTTGCGAGGAGCACAAAATACCAAGGATTACAAAAGGGATTCAAACCTATATGAATAATGTAAAGGAATATTTGCCGCTAGCATCGCGGTGATATGTCTAAAAGGTATTTGCAAATTCGTTTCAAACTATGTAGGGGCTGTCCCAAAAGTCGAACGACTTTA
>NZ_MAIS01000370.1:0-263 GCF_001680695.1 Paenibacillus sp. KS1
CTGCATTGTGAAGCAATTGCTATTTTCATCGTCATTTTCATTTCTAATTGACCCTCTCTAGTTAGTTTTTTAACGCCTCATCTTATATAACAATTCCCACCATGCCATTCGTAACATCATTCTCAAATAATCCCTGAAAAACAAAAAATAACCCCCAGAAAAACTGCTTAACCTTTCACAGCTTCCCCGGGGATTACTCGATATACTTCGTCCGATTACGAAACCCTGCTTATCTTATTATTTTTTCTCAAGTACCATCGTTT
>NZ_MAIS01000267.1:0-893 GCF_001680695.1 Paenibacillus sp. KS1
TTGATGGAGTGCTTGCACTCCTGATAGTTAGCGGCGGACGGGTGAGTAACACGTAGGTAACCTGCCCATAAGACTGGGATAACCCACGGAAACGTGAGCTAATACCAGATAGGCATTTTCCTCGCATGAGGGAGATGAGAAAGGCGGAGCAATCTGCCACTTATGGATGGACCTGCGGCGCATTAGCTAGTTGGTAAGGTAACGGCTTACCAAGGCGACGATGCGTAGCCGACCTGAGAGGGTGATCGGCCACACTGGGACTGAGACACGGCCCAGACTCCTACGGGAGGCAGCAGTAGGGAATCTTCCGCAATGGACGAAAGTCTGACGGAGCAACGCCGCGTGAGTGATGAAGGTTTTCGGATCGTAAAGCTCTGTTGCCAGGGAAGAACGCCTAGGAGAGTAACTGCTCTTAGGGTGACGGTACCTGAGAAGAAAGCCCCGGCTAACTACGTGCCAGCAGCCGCGGTAATACGTAGGGGGCGAGCGTTGTCCGGAATTATTGGGCGTAAAGCGCGCGCAGGCGGCAATGTAAGTTGGGTGTTTAAACCTAGGGCTCAACCTTGGGTCGCATCCAAAACTGCATAGCTTGAGTACAGAAGAGGAAAGTGGAATTCCACGTGTAGCTGTGAAATGCGTAGAAATGTGGAGGAACACCAGTGGCCAAGGCGACTTTCTGGGCTGTAACTGACGCTGAGGCGCGAAAGCGTGGGGAGCAAACAGGATTAGATACCCTGGAAGTCCACGCCGTAAACTATGAATGCTAGGTGTTAGGGGTTTCGATACCCTTGGTGCCGAAGTTAACACATTAAGCGTTCCGCCTGGGGAGTACGGTCGCAAGAATGAAACTCAAAGGAATTGACGGGGACCCGGACAAGCAGTTGAGTATGTGG
>NZ_MAIS01000036.1:0-61541 GCF_001680695.1 Paenibacillus sp. KS1
CGCATGTTCAAATCGTGTCGTCCCGACCATTATCATCAACCGTCGGTTATAACCGGCGGTTTTTGCTATTCTAATCCTTCTTTTTTTTCCATCCTTCCTTCCTAAATGATTATTTCAACTTTTTTAATAATTCTCTTGAACGATTCCTAACGATATTTCGTAATATAGTTGCTTTGCGCAAAGCTCGTTGCGTTATGATATTAAGGAAAGGAGGCGAATACATGTCTGAGCAGCATCGGATAGAGCGAGCAGTCAGAGGAGACATGGATGAACTTGCTGTGCTGCTGCATGATAATTACTCCTTTCTATATAAATATGCCTTGAAATTAACGATGAGCTCTTCGAATGCTGAAGATTTGGTTCAAGACACGATGGTGCGGTGTATGGAGAAGATTCATACGTACAATGGGAGTTCACGATTCTCGTCATGGCTAATTACGATTGCGACACGTCTGTTTTATGACAAGATGCGCCGCAAGAAAGTGGAGAGCAAATGGCGAGAGCAGGAACAAGCTGTACGTCAGCTGCGCTATCAAATGGAATCAAGCAATATGGAGTGGACGGCAGCGCTGGAGCTCCTTGGTGAGTTGTCCTACGAACAGAGGACTCCAATTGTGTTGAAATATTATTATGGATATCAGGTTAATGAAATTGCAGAAATGTTGAACGTTCAGGCAGGTACGATAAAATCACGCATGCACTATGGCTTGGAGAAGCTGCGGAAGGAGTGGAAGCAAGATGAGTGAGAAGCAAGATAACAAGAAAGGACATGTAGATTCTCTACATCAAGTACCGATGTTCAATCATGCTACACATCCGGAACAGGACTCGGCATGGGAGGAGAGACTGCATCCGCACTGGGAACACTTAGATGAATGGAGTGATCGCCATTCTCCGCATCCGAGTGCTGCCCATATCCAGCAGGCATTGCTTCAGGCGAAGAAGAGGAACCGTAGACGGCTGTGGAAAGAACTGCTTGTCTTATGGAGTGCTGCATTGCTGCTAGTTGGCGGCGGGTGCAGTCTCGCGCAAGCGAATTGGTATATTTATGTCTGGATGCAGCTCATTTCTCTGTGTGGGGCGGTTCTTATCTGGGCAATTTGTATCCATCCGAGCAATGGGAGTGAGCAGAATGAATAACGGTCCTGAGAATGTCCCTTGGTGGGTCTGGGTTCTAATTGGAATCATTCTGCTCATTCAAGGAACTTGGTTGTTTCTGGATGCTCGCAGGCGGAATAAGTACCCTTGGTTCTGGGGGATCTGGGGATTCACGGGAACCCCTCTCCCGCTGCTTGTCTATATATGCTTCGTTATTCGGCCGTGGAGAAAATTGAAATGAAGGAACAGACAGATTAATTGTATAACTTCCCCTTTATCTGGGCCACACTATAAGAAAAGCCTCCAAGTAATACAAGTAATGATTCTGGCGGCTTTTTCTTGTGAGCAAAGCAAGATGATTCTGGCATCGTGGAATCAAATGCTCTACTCAAATTAACAAGCAGTTAGAGGGGATTACTTATGGCTCGAGAACACCGTACCGTCTCTAGGTTCTATTTTCGAGTGAAGCAATGGAAGAAGCGTTTGCGGCGCTTCCGCAAGCCGATATGGTCTTTGGCTGCAATTGTGTTGTTCGTGGCGGTAGTTGCCATTGGGATACAGTTGTCTGATCGTGTGCGAAATATGCTGGCGGACTATGATAAGCCATCTTCGATTGAGACCTTCGCCTTATGGAAGGATAATGAGTCTAAGCTTAATGAATCAGCCCAGCTTGTGATCGCGCAGTTGGTTCAGCAGGATGAACAGCGTGAAGTCATTGCTCGCAAGCAATATATATGCGGAAAAAATGATGAAGTGTTGGGTGCAAAGCCAACACGTGACATTATTCAGCTCGTGCTCAACCATCCAGACTGGTCGGTATCCATGGATGCCAACGGACGGGTGATCTTGGAGGAACAGGTTGAAGAGTTGTCCGGAACATGCAAGGATAAGGCGCATATTAGCCTCGACAAGGATGGTAATCTGACGTTGTATGACGGGCCGCCTGAAGGTGGAAAGGTGATACGTACATTTTTCCAATTGGATGTAGAGTCCATGGAGAGTTCGCTCCCTCCGAAGGTGATGAAGCAGTTATTTCAAGGGATCCGCATTACAGATGTCGATGCTTATCATAGTGTGCTGTCTACGTTTAGCGATTATGCGATCGAAGAGACGAAGAAAGTCATGAAACCAACCCACCCGAATGAACGTATTACAAAATAGAGGCAATAACGAGTAGGACGCCGTAACCGACGTCCTTCTTTTTTTGTAAAAACATCGGGTTTGGGACATGAAATGTAACATAAAGAAAAATGGTATGGATTGCCCTTAGCCACCTACAAAAAAAATGTCGGTTTGCGGTCATAATAATTGTACAGCGGAAAGGGGAATGCCAATGGAACTTATTCTCATGTTGCTCATCATTTTGGCTTCGACAAAGATCGCAGGTGATCTCACTGTACGATTGGGTCAACCAGCCGTGCTTGGTAAACTCATTGTGGGGATAATTATCGGACCAGCTGTGCTCGGATGGGTTTCAGATGGTGAACTAATTAAGGAAATGGCGGAAGTTGGCGTCATTTTGCTTATGTTCATTGCTGGTCTGGAGACAGATTTGGATGAATTGAAGAAGAATTGGAAGGCGGCGTTCGCTGTAGCAGTCGGCGGGGTCATTCTTCCGTTTATCGGTGGATATAGTGGTGGTCTGTTGTTCGGATTAGATTCGACCCAATCCATGTTTGTAGGCTTGCTGCTCTGCGCTACATCGGTAAGTATTTCGGTACAGACACTGAAGGATCTAGGACAGCTTAGCACTAGGGAAGGTACGACCATTCTTGGTGCAGCCGTCGTGGATGACATCCTTGTTGTCATACTTCTTGCCTTCATGCTCAGCTTGCTTGGTGCAGGCGGTGGCGCTTCAATCGGACTTATTATCGGGAAGAAAGTTATTTTCTTCGTCGTAGCTATACTTGCAGGGATTTATGTAGTGCCTCGAGTGATGAAGTGGCTTGCACCGCTTCGCGTTACCGAAGCCGTTATTAGTGCGGCGCTTATTATTTGTTTTGCCTTTTCTTACTTTGCAGACTATTTGGGCGTTGCAGGCATTATCGGTGCATTCGCTGCCGGGATTGCCATCTCGCAGACGAAGTTCAAGCATGAGGTAGAACATCGCCTTGAGCCAATTGCTTACGGTATCTTCGTACCAATCTTCTTCGTAAGTGTTGGGATTAATGTCAACTTCGAAGGCCTCGGGGAGTATGTATGGTTTATTGTACTGTTTACCGTTATTGCAATTGTAACGAAGCTGTTCGGCTGTGGATTGGGAGCTCGACTGACTGGATTTGATCGCAAGAGTGCGATCGGGATCGGCTCCGGGATGGTATCCCGCGGTGAGGTTGCACTTATTATTGCAACGACGGGTCTTGAAGGCGCCTTGTTCGATAAAGTGTATTTCACACCATTCGTTATTGTCATCATTATGACGACATTGGTGACGCCTCCGATGTTGAAGATAGCATTCCGTCATTCTACAACTGAGACAGCGGCAAATCAAGTATCAGCTGGGAAGTAATCGGCCGTAATTAGGCTGTTTTCCCTGCAAACATCATAGGAATGACTCATTCTCTTCTTCACGATCTATGTTATAATGGAGTGAACACATATGTTCGCTTACTGGTACATGGATGCGGTGAGGGAGAGATTTTTTTTGCGTATTTTGGGGATTGACCCAGGGATTGCGATTGCAGGATTTGGGTTTGTAGATAAACAAGGAAGTCGGATTGTACCTGTACAATATGGCTGTATTCAGACAGAACCTTCGACAGCGCCGGAGATGCGGCTGCTGCAGGTGTATGAAGCTACGGAGCAGCTGCTAGACAAGTATAAACCAGATTCTATGGGGATAGAGAAATTGTTCTTCAATCGAAATGTCACGAATGCGTTTGCTGTTGGACAAGCACGCGGTGTTATCATTCTAGCAGCTGCCAAGCGCGGCATACCGATTGCAGAATATACGCCCATGCAGGTGAAGCAGGCTGTTGTTGGTTATGGGAAGGCAGAGAAGAAGCAGGTTCAAGAGATGGTGAAGCTGTTCTTGAAGCTGAAGGAGATACCGAAGCCCGATGATGTTGCTGATGCTCTTGCGGTGGCGATATGCCATGCGCATTCGAGTGGGCTTAATGACAAATTGAATGGAGTATGGCGATCATGATCGATTTTTTGCGTGGACAGGTTGCTCATTTAGAAACCGAATATATCGTCTTGGATGTTCAAGGCGTTGGGTACCGTGTCTTTACCCCGAATCCCTATGCTTTTGCAAAGCAGGAAGGGGCAGTCACCGTATATATTCATTATCATGTGCGTGAGGATGCAACATTGCTCTTTGGATTCAGCTCGCGAGAGGAGCAGAAGCTATTCCGCAGGCTGATCGATGTGAACGGAGTAGGGCCGAAGGTAGCGCTTGGCATTCTAGCAGGCTGTGGCAAGCCGGAAGCAGTTGTAACTGCCATTCAACAAGAGAATATTGTGTTCTTAACGAAGCTGCCGGGTATCGGCAAGAAGACGGCTCAGCGTATCATTCTGGACCTGAAGGATAAGCTGGACGGTATCGGACTGGATATCCATCCGGACGCCTTGTTCATGAATGTCACAGTAGCAGACGATGACAGTGTGGACGGCAATGTATGGTCAGAGGCTAGAGAAGCACTCAAAGCATTGGGATATACAGAGACAGAACTTGATCGTGTATGGAATGACTTGCAACATCGCATTCATGCGGATGAAAGTGTAGATTCTTTAATAAAGAAGGCGCTGCAGGCGTTGTTTAAAGGATAAGAAAGGCGGTTAAGATGGAAGAGCACGAACGCATCATATCAGCCAATTGCATGATGGAAGATCAGGCAGTCGAGTTAAGCCTAAGACCGCGTTATTTGTCCGAGTATATCGGTCAGTCGCAGGTGAAGGATAATTTGAAGGTTTTCATTGAAGCTGCTAAGCTCCGCAAGGAAGCGCTTGACCATGTCCTGCTGTATGGACCTCCTGGTCTTGGAAAGACGACCTTATCTAACATTATTGCCAATGAGCTTGGCGTAAATATTCGTACGACTTCGGGGCCGGCGATTGAGAGACCGGGCGATCTCGCGGCATTGCTAACGAACTTGCAGGAAGGGGATGTCCTCTTCATAGACGAGATTCATAGACTGCATCGGACTGTAGAAGAAGTATTGTATCCGGCTATGGAGGACTTCGCACTCGATATTATTATCGGGAAGGGGCCAAGCGCCAGATCCGTTCGCCTGGATCTGCCGAAGTTCACCTTGATCGGTGCCACAACTAGAGCGGGATTACTCTCGGCTCCGCTTCGTGATCGCTTCGGCGTTGTGAGCCGCTTGGAGTTCTACAATAAGGATGAATTGAGCTATATCGTGTCGCGTGCCGCGGACATATTGGAAGTCCAAATTGTGGGGGAAGCAGCGGATGAGATTGCTGTTCGATCAAGAGGGACGCCGCGGATTGCTAACCGATTATTAAAACGGGTGAGAGATTTTGCGCAAGTACGTGGTGATGGCATCATTACCGCAGCCATTGCGAAGGAATCGCTGCGCCTTATTCAGGTTGATCCACTTGGCCTTGATCAAATTGACCACAAAATGCTGCGCACGATGATTACGAATTTTCGTGGAGGCCCAGTAGGGCTGGATACGATTGCGGCAACGATTGGCGAAGAGAGCCAGACCATCGAGGATGTATACGAGCCGTATTTGCTGCAAATTGGTTTTCTTCAGCGGACACCTCGGGGTAGAATGGTTACCCCTCAAGCCTATACTCATTTAGGATTGCCTATACCGGAACAAAATTAAGTAAAACGCGTACAAATTGGCGTATGCAGAGGAGACGTGACAGAGGAAAGGAATGGGGAAACTTGAATAACAACAGGAACGTTATCCGATCCGTTGCAAGTGTGCTTACGGGGGCTCTGCTGCTATGTGGAGCTCCGTATGCTCTTATACAGCCAGCTAACGTCGCGTATGCGGCAGCAAGTAACGATGCAAGACCTGAGCAAGCTGCTCTTCAGAATCATATCCGAGTGGCTTTGTTCGCTAATTTGAGCAAAGGATCACCTGGGCAAACATCGCTCCTGTCTCTGGCCTCCACAGCATCGCTGCAATTGGAAGCGCGAATTGGTGCGAGTTCCAAAGGCAGCGTTGATGTGGATGGTGGACAAGCTCGCTTTAGTGCGGATGATTATAAAGTGAAATTACTCGAAACCGATGATTTAACTGAGGCGCAATCGGTTATGAAGAAGGCACAGTCTTCAGGGCCAGCATATATTACCCAGATTCCAAGACGTGGAACGACATTCTTCGCTGTCTATGCTGGCAGCTATACTACCAGCAAATCTGCCTCCCAAGCTATGGACAAGATGCGTGGAATGACGGTGAAGGGATATGAACCATCCGTCGTTGGCCCCCATTATGTGCAAGCTGGCACATATGGCTCCCAAGATGAGGCCAAAAATGTACAACAATCCTTGTTGGATGCAGATCTTGATGCTTATGTGGTGACATTGGCAACGGATAGTGGAGTGCGGACAGCGGTCTGGGCAGGACAAGCTGCTTCGGATGCACAGCTTAGTGGGATACAATCTGTAGTCTCATCGAAGGGATATGCGGCGGGCGCTGTACAAGCCCAAGGTGCTGCTGTACATAGCATGGAATCGACTGGCAACGCGCTTACTCCTCATTACCGCGTATACGGCAGTGCGAAGTGGATTGTGAAGCCGAAAACGACGACGACGATTAAGGTAAGCGAACGAAGCGGAAGAGCGTACCGCGGCGTGATGGAGGTTAGTCTATATAAGGACAAGCTGGCGCTGGTTAATGAAGTGCCGCTTGAAGAATATTTGATATCGGTCGTTGGTGGAGAGGTCTATTCCAGCTGGCCGATGGATGCATTGAAAGCGCAGGCAGTAGCCGCTCGTACATTTGCACTGTATCAAGGGGACAAATTCGAGATTGCTAATGTGGTAGATACAACATTAAGCCAAGCCTACTTCGGCGTGGAGAAAGAGCATCCAGACATTAAGAGAGCCGTGGAAGAGACTGCTGGAGAAGTGTTGATGCAGAACGGCAAGCTAATCGAGGCCATTTTCAATTCCAATGCAGGCGGCAAGACGGCTGATCCGATGGAAGTCTGGGGCGGATCTTACGATTACTTCCAAGTTGTCGATAGTCCAGACGATGTCGCAGAGGCAGGTTCCAAATCATGGTATCGCGTATCCTTGCCAGATGGTAAAACAGGATATGTTCGTGAGGATGTAGTGAGTCTATCCGGGCAGACGGCAACCGTTCTTGAAAATAGTACGAATGTACGCCCAACACCGGCTATTCAGACAGACGTTCAGCCCGTAGGGAAGGTCGATAAGGGTACAAAGTTAACTGTGCTTGAAACGATTAAAGAAAATAATGAAATGAATTGGGTACGAGGCCCTTATACAGCGGAGCAGATTACCAGCTGGCTGAAGGATCGGACAGAGACGACATTAAGCGGAACGATTAAGACTCTAGCGGTTACGGAAAGAGGTCCATCTGGACGTGCTGTCAAGATCGAAGCTAATGGCAAGCCTGTCGCGGTTAGTTATCCAGACAACTTCCGTTATGCATTTGGCGGTCTGCCGAGTACTTTGTTCGATATCGTTCCTGGCGGATCAGGTGTGGTGTCTGATGTCCTCAGCAATGGTAGCGGGACAGGCACATCCTCGATTTCTATCGTTGGGGCAGATGGCAAATTGCAATCCGTTAAAGATACCTCACAGCTTCGTGTTGTCAGCGGCAGCAGCAAGACAAGCGGGAAGCTCCCAAGCAGCATGGTAGCTGTGAATGGGAAAGGTACGACAAGCAAAGTGTCGCCTACCAAGGAAGAGCAGAAGCCAGTCGTAGAAGCGACATCGTTCTTGTTTGTTGGCAAAGGTAATGGGCACGGAATCGGAATGTCGCAATGGGGATCCAAGGGATTAGCCGATCAAGGGTATGACTATAAAGCGATTTTGCAATACTATTACAAAAATGTAGAGCTAGTGAAGCGTTAGGACGGTTAGCAGATGAATGTGGACTTATATGATTTTCATTTACCAGAGCATTTGATTGCGCAGACACCGTTGGCAGTACGGACTGCATCTCGATTATTAACATTGAATCGCCAGACTGGTGAAGTGGAGCACCATGCATTCCCTGATATCATGAATTATTTACAGCCAGGTGATTTATTGGTACTGAACGACACTCGGGTTATCCCTGCCCGGTTGTTCGGAGTTAAGGAAGATACGGGCGCTAAGGTGGAAGTTCTCTTGCTCAATCAGGAAGAGAATGATTGCTGGGAAGCGCTCGTGAAGCCAGGGAAGAAAGTCAAGCTGGGAACGGTTGTAGTGTTCGGTGATAAGTTGAAAGCGGAAGTGTTGGAAGAGCGTGAGATGGGGGCGAGATTGCTACGCTTCACATATGAGGGCATTTTCAATGAAATATTGGATGAGCTTGGGCAAATGCCCCTTCCTCCATATATTAAAGAACAACTAGATGATCGTGAACGTTATCAGACCGTGTATGCGAAGCACGAGGGATCTGCTGCTGCACCTACGGCAGGATTGCACTTTACGAAAGAACTCCTAGCGGAAGTGGAAAATAAGGGAGCTCGAATTGCGTATGTTACCCTTCATGTAGGATTGGGCACGTTCCGACCAATGTCTTCTGATACGATTGAAGAGCATGTCATGCATTCGGAATATTATGAAGTGAGTGCAGAGACGGCACGAACAATTAATGAAACGAAAGAGCAAGGCGGCCGTATAGTTGCAGTAGGAACTACATCAGCAAGAACACTAGAAACGGTTGCAGGGAGATTCGTCGGAAAGGCGATTGAGCCGTGTTCGGGCTGGACAGACATTTTTATCTATCCAGGATATGAATTCAAGCTTGTGAACTCGCTACTAACGAACTTTCACCTCCCGAAATCGACATTAGTGATGCTTGTCAGCGCACTGGCTGGCCGTGAACATATTATGGCTGCCTATCAGGAAGCAATTGAGCAGGAATATCGCTTCTTCAGCTTTGGCGACGCCATGTTCATTTATGATAATGCAACGGAAACCTAATACAAGGATGAGATACAATTATGGCAGCAGTTACTTACGAATTAATTAAGACATGCAAGCAGACGGGAGCGCGGCTTGGCAAGGTTCATACCCCGCACGGCTCCTTCGAGACACCAATTTTCATGCCTGTTGGGACATTGGCAACAGTAAAGACGATGAGCCCAGAAGAGTTGAAAGAGATGGAAGCCAAGATTATTTTGAGCAATACGTACCATCTCTTCCTTCGTCCAGGGCATGAAATCATTCGCGAAGCTGGCGGGCTTCATAAGTTTATGAATTGGGATCGCGCGATTTTGACGGATAGCGGCGGGTTCCAGGTATTTAGTCTTAGCGATATGCGTAAGATTGAAGAGGAAGGGGTTCACTTCCGATCCCACTTGAATGGGGACAAGCTCTTCTTGTCTCCAGAGAAAGCGATGGAGATTCAGAACGCGTTAGGCTCTGATATTATGATGGCATTCGATGAATGTCCTCCGTATCCGGCTGAACCTCAATATATCAAGCCATCGCTTGAGCGTACAACTCGTTGGGCAGAACGTTGTTTGAAGAGCCATGCTAGACCACACGATCAAGCGCTATTCGCGATTATCCAAGGTGGCATGTATGAAGACCTTCGCCGCCAGAGTGCGAAGGATTTGACTTCGATGGATTTCCCGGGGTATGCTATTGGAGGACTTAGTGTAGGAGAACCGAAACACTTGATGTACGAGGTGCTGGATTACACAACTCCGTTGCTTCCGGCTAATAAGCCCCGCTATTTGATGGGGGTTGGATCACCGGATGCTTTGATCGAGGGAGCTATGCGTGGGGTGGACATGTTCGACTGCGTACTTCCTACCCGCATCGCCCGCAATGGTACGACTATGACAAGCCAAGGCCGTCTTGTTGTACGGAATGCGAAGTATGCTCGCGACTTCGGGCCGCTTGATCCGAAGTGCGATTGCTACACATGCCGCAACTACTCGCGTGCGTATTTGCGCCATCTCATTAAGGCAGATGAGACATTTGGTCTTCGCTTGACGACTTATCATAACCTGTATTTCCTGGTGAACTTGATGAGTCAAGTACGCGAGGCGATCCGTGAAGATCGACTGCGCGATTTCAGAGACGAATTCTTTGAAGCTTATGGAATGGACCGCAACGAGAGCGGGTTCTAACAGTAGACATGCTGCCTGTTGAATCGTCCACATTTGTGGATGCTTCAGCTCGTTCGGCAGTCTATACATAATTATTTCATTATTTGAAAGGGGGATACATACATGTTGATAGCAGGAGCAGAGGCAGGAGGAACTGGTGGGTTTCTTCAAATGTTGTTGCCGTTCGTCTTGATGTTTGCAGTATTTTACTTCTTGTTAATCCGTCCTCAGCAGAAGAAGCAGAAGCAGCGGAACTCAATGCTTGGTGCATTGAAAAAGGGAGACAAGATCGTAACGATTGGCGGTCTTCATGGCAGCATCATGGAAATTACGGACGACACAGTCGTGTTGCGTGTAAATGACGTTACAAAAATGACATTCGATCGCAGTGCAATTAGTCAAGTTGTATCTGTAGATGAATCTACAAGCGCATCCTAAGTTGATGCCAAGCATAGGAGAAGGGGCTAACCGTTGCATGAGATGCAATGGCCAGCCCCTTCTTTCGTTACATCATGCGCCGTATGCCGAAGGGAGCAGGAGCATGATTAGCTTATGTCGTTGGAATTGGTATAAGACTTGCTGAATGTCTTCTGCCGATCTGGCAGCAAGCTGAGCTTGGGTTGAACACCTGCAAGCTTCAAGCCCACCCATGATGCAACCATAGCAAGTACGGTTCCAGCCAGCATATCCGTTAACCAGTGAATGCCGAGGTAGAAGATCGAGAACACAATAATAATTGCACTTGCTGCTGTAAAGATGGCCCATCTGCGATTGCCAGACTGTGAAGCGAGCAGAGCGACCGTTACGGAGATTGACGTATGCAAGCTTGGGAAGCAATTATCAAGTCCAGAGAGGGCGCGATATTGCTCCTCGAAGTTCGGGAACACCTCCAGCATGCGGAAGCTGACCCCGGCTGGCGCATACGACCATACCTCATTAACTGGGAAAAATAAATAGAATGGGATAGCTACGATGTAGTTAATCATAATGGCATAGCATACAGCGTGCGCCATTCGGATATTCCCGTTTGTTGTATAAATCCCGAGTGAGGCTACGATAAGTGCTTGAAAGACAACAATATAGAAAAAGGAAACAAATTGCGTTAATAGCGGATGATTGAAAATCTGCTGGACACTGTATACGAATTGTCCTTCAAGTTGATGAATATTGGAAGTGAAATCCCAATTAATCTGCAGCACTTTTTCGAGCGTAAGCTCAAAGCCATTGACCATGAGAATAAGCACCATCGCAATGAACGCAATCAGAAAAGAACGCGATGTCCACAATGATCGTAGTAATGCTCCAGCGACAGCTAGCGGCTGTCTGCGTGAACCAAACCAGACAAGTACAATGACGGTTACGATGGTCCACAGCGTGACAGTCTGCATGGATTGAAATAGAACCACGAGAATCCCCCTAATGTTATGTCACATTGCCGTTTTGTAAACTCCAATAGTATAACACAATTGGGTGGGGATTACATGATGCGATCATTCCGGCCATTTGAGAGCAAGGCTTTCCTCCTTTACTGGCTGGACTTGCTCATATTTACACCGATAATACCCCCAATTGCGCTGACAGCGAACGCTGCTACTGTTTGGACGAGTTTTTGAACGCTTACCCCTGCATCCATTGCAAGAAAACCAATCAGCATGACGAGCAGCACATAGAAGATTCCTGTCATTCCTCCATAGTACCAGCCCTTTTTGCCGCTTCTTCTGCCAGAAGTCCATCCACCGATAAAAAGAGCGATACAATGGATAATATAAATATAGCCTTTCATTTCGTCTTCACTAGTTGAGCTTGAATATAGCAAGACTGACAAGGCGAGTGCACCGAGAGCCATCCAAACGAAGGCGTAGACGATTCCCGCCACTAGCGGGTGGCCTAATTTCCAGCGCGTTACATTCTGAATCGCATTCATCTTACACGCTCCTCCCATCATTTCTATGATTAGTATTCATCGTATGGGCAAGCTATCCAATTTAGTACAAGGCATAGACGAAAAAAAAAGACAGCGTTATAATGTGTGAACAAAAGGTCAGTATAGAAGAAAGTTGCAAACAGAGCCTTATAAGGTAGAGAGGGATGGAGTCTTGTGGGACATACTGTAGCAAATTGGCAAGTGACCGCGGCGGTCATTGTGTTTTTAATCACGTATGCCATCATTATTTCGGAGAAGATTAACCGAGCTGTTATTGCGCTTTTAGGCGCAGTTGTGATGCTCGTCCTCCAAATTGTAGATGTCCATACGGCATTTACAACCCATATCGAGTGGAATACGCTGTTCCTGCTCGTTGGAATGATGATTCTGGTGGGGATTACGAACAAGAGCGGGATCTTCTCATACGCTGCTGTCAAGGCAGCACAGCGGGCTAAGGGACATCCGAAGCGCATCATGCTCATTTTGTTCCTGCTCACAGCAGTAGGATCCGCATTTCTGGATAATGTAACGACGGTGCTGCTCATGGTGCCGATTACGTTTTCCATTACACGTATGCTGAAAATTAACCCAGTACCATTTCTAATCGCGGAGGTTATTGCTTCGAATGTAGGGGGAACAGCAACCCTAATAGGCGATCCACCGAATATTATGATTGGATCTGCCAATAAGCATTTGACTTTCAACATGTTCTTGACGCACCTGGCTCCGATTGTGTTTATCATCGCAATTATCATTATCGGATGTTTGTTGTTCATTTACCGCAAACAGCTGCAGGTGTCGGACGAGCAGCGGCAAGCATTGATGGAGCTGTCGGCAGCTTCGTACATTACAGACGCTAAGCTTGTGAAGAAGTCTCTTACTGTGCTTATTTTTACGATTCTTGGTTTCGCACTCCATTCAGTCATTCACGTTGAGGCTGCTGTTGTTGCAATGGCAGGCGCAACAATCTTGATGCTTATTGGTTTGAAAAGTGAGGTGGAGCTTGAGGAGGCACTCCATCAAGTCGAGTGGGTTACGATCCTATTTTTTATCGGATTGTTCATTCTTGTTGGCGGTTTGATCGAAGTAGGTGTCATCAACCGTCTTGCAGAACTTACGCTCGGACTTACAAACGGGGATATGACCAAGACTTCGATGCTCGTCTTGTGGGTATCCGGTATTGCATCGGCTACGATTGACAACATCCCGTTCGTCGCGACAATGATTCCTCTCTTGCAGGATATCGGGACACAGATGGGGATTACAGACCCGAACCAATTGAATCCACTCTGGTGGTCACTTGCGCTTGGTGCATGTCTTGGCGGGAACGGAACGCTGATAGGTGCATCTGCTAACGTCATTGTGGCGGGTATGGCCCAGCGTGAGGGTCATGGTTTTGGCTATATGGACTTTTTGAAAATAGGTGCGCCGATTACGATTATCTCGCTTTTGATTTCAACAGGATACATTTTGCTGTTCATCCTATAATTACAATCGTCCATTTGTAAGATACAGGATGGGAACAATTCAATAATAATGAAGCAGTATGCTTCACGATCACGACGGTCAGAATACCAATGAAAGCGGCTATCGCAATCCGACAATCGGCAGCGAGGGAGGCGTAACATATGGGACTTTGGACCGTCGTTTTTCGTACAGTGTTGATGTATTTTGCAGTATTTATTGTTCTTCGTGTAATGGGCAAGCGTGAAATCGGTAAGCTGTCAGTTTTTGACCTTGTCATCTCGATCATGATTGCAGATATTGCAGTCATGACGATTGACGATTCAGAGCGTCCCATCCTTGTGGAATTTGCCCCAATTATTGTACTGCTCGTCATCCAGGTTACGCTTGCATTCGTAACGTTAAAGAGCCCGAAAATGCGCGAGGTATTTGACGGGACTCCAAGCATTATTATTGCCAATGGAGTGCTGCAGCAGGACGTTATGAAGAAGCAGCGATATAATCTGGATGATTTAATGCTGCAACTGCGGGGACAAGGAATCGACAACGTCAATGATGTTACCTACGCCATTTTAGAATCAACAGGGGAATTGTCCGTATTTAAGGTAAGTGAGGAAAAGCCAAATCAGAACTCATCGAGCTCAAATGCAAGCAAGCAGGAAGGGCAGAAGGAAAGCAAGTCCAAACCATCCAATACTCAGCCCGCCCTGCCGGAAGCACACCAATATCAATTCGCATCCCTTCCCTTGCCGCTCATTATGGAGGGGAAGGTGCAGGATCAGAATTTGCTAAGCATCGAAAAGACACGGTTCTGGTTAAAAAATCAAATTCAACAAAAAGGTGTCCATGATTTTAAGCAAGTGTTCTTCTGTTCCATTGACCATAAGGGCCATATTTACGTAGATAGCAACCCGAGCAAGCTCAAGCGCTGATATTATTTTGGATCAGGCTTCGCATGAAAGAAGCGCCGAAAGAAAGGAAAGCGAGAAAGATCACTGCGATCGATTAATTTCATCATAATAAGAAGCAGAATATAGACAACAATCCCAACAATACAAGAAATAATGAATCGAAGTACAAGATGCTCGTCCGTAGAACCCGGAAAATGAATATATGTCGCTTGTATGCATCCGGCCGTAATGATCATTGCGGCTCCAACTTTGATGAAATCAAGCCAAGGAAGCTTAAGGCCAACATGGCGAACGACGCTGTATGCGTGCATGGTTGTTACGACAACGATGTTCACATTGATGGCAATAACCGCGCCGGTAATGCCTAATTTCGGATCGGCCGCGAGCCATAAAATCAACCCAATTTTAAGAAATGCTCCTATGAATGTATTGACGAGAGCTGTTCCCGGACGTTCTAACGCTTGGAGAGCAGCTTGGAGCGGGGCTTGCAGGTAAATAAAAATAGCGACAGGCGCCATCCATTTCAACATTGGAGCAACGGTTACATCGTTGTATAGCAGAGAACATAAGGGAACAGCCAGTACGAACATAACAACGGCAAAAGGTGCTCCGCTTACGAGCGCAAGCCGGAGAGCCTGATGAATGCGCTTCTGAATGGTGGTCGTATCTCTGCGGCCAAGTGCTTCGGACAGGGCAGGGACGAGTGAGACCGCAAGAGAGTAAGTAAGTGCTCCTGGCAAGGTGAGAATGGGGATAATCATGCCTTGAAGTGCTCCGTATTGCGCCGTTGCGACTGCGGTAATGATACCGGCTGCTGCAAGACTGCGTGCGATTGTGATGGACTCTAATAAATAGGACAGAGATCCAACCAGTTTGCCTCCTGTAACAGGGATCGCGATTTGCAGCAGTCTTCGCAAGACATTGCCCTGAACTGGGAAAGAGGTTGCGCCCGTTGGCTCTTGTCCACCTTTAATTGGCTGCTGCACTGCATTGAACTGTTGAGCGCTGCTCTGAGAGTGACGTTTTCGAGCCGTGTAATACATCCAAGCAAGTACGGCAAATCCTCCGATCTCCCCAACCACTACACCTGCCATGGCGCCAGCGGCCGCCCATTCCAAGCCGTAAGGCAAGCCCATATATGCAAATAAAATGACGGTAAAGATCCGTATTATGGTCTCAGTAACTTGAGACATCGCGGTTGGTATCATGTTCTGCATGCCCTGGAAATACCCTCGAAGCACGGATGAGGCAGCAATCACGATAATGATAGGGGTCATCACCATGAACGTATAATATACTCTGCTGTCCGTTAGAACGTGCGTCGTTATCCATGGTGCAAGAACAAGCAAGGCAACTGAAAATAATAGGGATGCCCCAATCGTTATTTTGAGTGACAATGACAATATCCGTTTTACTCGTTGTTGATCGCCGGTAGCATCTGCCTCTGCGATAAGCTTGGCCACTGCTAGTGGAATCCCACCCGTTATTAACGTAATGATCACGATGAGGAAGGGGTAACCCAGCTGATAAATGCCTACGCCCTCTGCTCCAATGATGCGCGGCAGCATAATGCGTGGGATGAATCCAAGGATGCGGTTCACGATGCCGGCTGCCAATAAAATAAGTGTTCCTTGAATAAATGTTTGTTTTTGTAAGGTATTTTTTGACAATAGCATCCCTCTTCTCGCGCAAACTTCAGCACACGTAATTGCTGCCCAATATCATTCATATGCGGTTGTCCACAAACCATACCGAATGTGTTGAGGAGATTTTTCAGCCTAGCGCTTGCGTATTAGCAGGAATTCAAGAGGAGAGGGTCGAATTATGACTAACGTGGAGAAGGGAGTTATGCGGCATGACAGAACTAATTAGTGACGCGGAACGTATCGAGGCAATTGAACTGTGCTGTGAGAGCAAAGCAGAAGAATTGCGCTTGATTGGGTACGAGCACGTTACCGGTAAGGATGTATGGGAATGTGTAAGTTCGAAGTATGTAAAAAATGGAAGCGAACCTGCGCTGCATAAGGTTGTAAATGACATTTTATCGCTTAAAGCAACGCAATTTATGAATTATATAACAGTTGCCGCATATCGGGGCGCTCCCTTTTAATAAGGCGAGGCCTTTTTTTTGTTTGTTTGCCATGATTCTTAAAATTGACGCGAAAAATGAGCGCCGATATAATAGGAATATTGAATATGAAAGGGGACTAGGGACGATATGAAAAGGGTGACCGCATTCCTGCTCATCGTTGTCGTTTCGCTAGGCGTCATTTTTTGGACAAGCCCTTCGATCGTCAACAGCATACGTCTTGGGCTCGATTTGAAGGGCGGCTTTGAAATATTGTATCAAGCATCGCCGCTTGAATCGGGTGGCAAAATTACAAATGAGGCGTTGAAACAAACGGCGAAGAGCTTGGCTAAGCGTATTGATGCTAACGGCACGAGCGAACCGGAGATCATCATTGAAGGTTCGGATCGGATTCGTGTCAAGCTTGCCGATGTGAAGAATGAGGAAGAAGTTCGCAAGAAATTAAAGGAGCCTTCGGTGCTGACCTTCCGTAGTTCTGACGGCTGCAAGGAAGCCACGGACTACTGTAAGGTGGAATTGCAGGGAACAGACTTCAAGGAGGGTGGCGCGAGCGTCGTATTTAACGAGTTGCACCAACCAATTGTAGCTATCAAGATGAAGGATGCAGGCAAATTCTCTGAATTGACGAAACGTCTTGCTTCACTTGCCGGTGAGCAGCGCAACCACTTGGCAATCTTCATGGATGAGAATATGATCTCTGATCCGGCTGTTAACTACGAGATTCCGGGTGGAGAGGCGACGATTACTGGTCAGCGCACGGTTGAGGAAGCGAATGACCTTCGCGACAAAATCAACCTTGGCGCATTGCCGCTGAAACTGACAGAAAAATACTCCCAAAGTGTTGCTGCAACACTAGGTAAGTTGTCGTTGGAACAAACGGTGAAAGCCGGCTTGATCGGATCGGCACTGATTCTCGTGTTCATGCTGCTTGTTTACCGTTTGCCAGGGGTAATTGCGAGCTTCTCGCTCGTCTTGTTCACATGGCTTCTGCTCGTGTTGTTCTGGCTGGCTGATATTACACTGACATTGCCGGGTATTGCGGCGTTCATTCTCGGTCTTGGTATGGCAGTCGATGCGAACATCATTACTTATGAACGGATTAAGGAAGAGCTGCGCAGCGGTAAATCGATTAACTCCGCACTCAAGGCTGGTTCGAAGAACTCGTTCAGAACCATTATGGATGCGAACGTAACGACGATTATTGCAGGTGTTGTTATGTACATCATGGGTGAAAGCTCCGTTAAAGGCTTCGCACTCATCTTGATGATGACAGTCATTTGCAGTATTTTCACAAACGTATTCTTGTCGCGTGTGTTCCTACATCTGCTTGCGAAATCGAAGTTATTGAGCAAGCCAGGATATTTTGGCGTAAAGGAGAGTGAAATCCGTGCGCTTTAAGGGAACATTCAACTTTGTTCATCAGAGTAAATATTTCTTTATCTTCTCGATCGTGATTACCATTCTCGGTTCGTTGTCTCTATCGATATTCGGATTGAACTACGGTGTTGATTTCAGCTCTGGTACGAATGTGGATATCAACGTCACGAAGAAAATTGAGAAATCACAAGTGGAAGATCTGCTGAAAACATATAATTTCAAAAAAGAACCTACGATTACGATGGGGGCGGAACGTATTACCGTACGCTTCACTGAAGTTCTTGATGAGCAGCACGAAAAGCAGTTCAAGGCGGACATGAAGAAGATTGATGAAGGCTCTTCCATGGAAATCAATACGGTTGATGTAGAGATTGCTCGTGAATTGCAGCGTAATGCACTGCTCGCTGTATTGATCGCGAGTATCGGGATTATTATCTATGTCAGCATCCGCTTTGAGTGGCGCTTTGCCGTATCAGCGGTTGTCGCCCTGCTGCACGATGCATTTATGGTTATCAGCTTGTTCTCCATCTTCCGGTTGGAGGTCACGCTGCCGTTTATTATTGCGGTGCTGACGATCATCGGTTATTCCATTAACGATACGATCGTTATTTTTGACCGGATTCGTGAGAATTTACGTTTTTCGAAGATCAAGAGCATGGATGACTTGGCTCATTTGGTTAACGACAGTATCTACCAAACGCTCACTCGTTCCATCAATACAGTATTGACTGTATTGGTAACGGCGCTCTGCCTGTTCATCTTTGGCAGTGAGTCAATCCGGATGTTCTCACTTGCGATTCTATTCGGTCTCGGCTTCGGTGCTTACTCGTCCATCTTCATTGCAAGCCCGCTGTGGGTCGTATTGAAGAACAAAGAGAGCAAGAAACCAAAAGCTTCTGCTAAGCCGCAGGAAGCAAAGTAATTTATTTTGTAAAGAAACCATTTGTTTTTCTTTTCTCTCATAATCTGGAGTTAAGAAACATACGATAAAGCCGCGTCCGTTTGTGACGCGGTTTTGGCGTTGTGTAAGCCGCCATGATCACAATGATGATTAAACAAACGAGGGATGCTGCATGTCTACTGACCGATTTGCCAAGGCGGAGACCGGAGCCTGGGTAGGAATTATCGGGAATATCTTATTAGCTGGAGTCAAGGGAATAGCCGGATTTTTGTCCGGGAGCCAGGCGCTTATCGCAGATGCCTTTCATTCTGCTTCGGATGTAGCGGGTTCATTCGCTGTTCTAGTCGGTTTGAAGGCGGCTAAGCGTCCTCCAGACAAAGATCATCCATATGGTCACGGCAAGGCAGAATCGATTGCTGCAATTGTCGTCTCTGTACTGCTGCTAGTCGTGGGAATTGAACTGGCAATCTCTGCGGCTAAGTCAATATGGAATGGCAAAGTCGTCGTGCCAGAGTGGTATGCGCTGGCAGCTATTATTTTGTCCATCGTAGCGAAGGAGAGTATGTTCCAGTACAAATTCCGATTGGGCAAGCGCTTATCGTCGCAGGCATTAATTGCAAATGCGTGGGAGCATCGATCTGATGTATACTCGTCTATTGCGGCACTGGCAGGCGTTGGGGGAGCAATGATTGGCGGCAGACTAGGCATTAGCTGGCTTCTCTATTTAGATCCGATCGCGGGTGCTGTTGTAGCTCTGCTCGTCCTACGAATGGGGTATCGGCTCGTACTGGACTCCATCCACTCCACCATGGATCACGTCCTGCATGATGAGGATGCGAATCCACTTATTCGAGCAGTGCAATCCGTTGACGGTGTAATTACTGTTGATGAGCTGCGAGCGCGCGAGCACGGACATTATGTGATTGTAGATGTCAAAATTAGCGTCAATCCTCGCTTGACGGTAGCGGAAGGACATACAGTTGCCAAGCGAGTCAAAAAACATTTATTGCAGCGGTTTATCCATGTAGCGGATGTATTCGTGCATGTGAATCCATTCGATCCGGGATTCCCTTATCGATCTCAGGAAGCACGTAGTGAGGATGCCTCCACATTGCTGCAATAAGGATAATAAAGGAGATAAAGAATGCTTCATCCACGTTCACGGTGGATCTGCGCGGCAACGTCAGACGAGCAAGTGAGTCAATTGGCACAAGAAGCCAAATTATCGCCATTGTTGGCTCGTATGATGGTCGTACGTGGGATTGACACTGCGGAGCAGATCCAGCAGTTTTTATATGCTGATGTCAACCAACTGCATGACCCGTTCCTCATGGCAGGGATGGAAGAAGCGGCGGGACGGATAAGACGGGCGTTAAATAGCGGAGAGAAAATTCGGATTTACGGTGACTATGATGCGGATGGCGTATCGAGTACTTCGCTTATGATTTACCTGATGCGAGAGCTGGAGGCGAACTTCGATTACTATATCCCGCATCGTGCGTATGAAGGATATGGACTCAACAATGGCGCGATTGATGATGCGAAGGCACAAGGCTGTACGCTTATCGTAACCGTCGACACTGGCATTAGTGCCGTAGAGCAGGTTGCCTATGCGAAAGAGCTTGGTATTGATATCGTTGTTACGGATCACCATGAGCCGCCTGAGCAGCTTCCAGAAGCATATGCCCTCGTCAATCCGAAGCTTCCTTATTGCCCCTACCCATTCAAGGGATTGGCTGGGGTGGGGGTAGCTTTTAAGCTGGCTCATGCATTACTCGGCAAAGTGCCCGAACATTATCTGGAGCTTGCTGCGATTGGAACAGTGGCTGACTTGATGCCGCTACTCGGAGAGAATCGAGTCATTGTTCAGGAAGCATTGAAGCGCATGGCTCGTTCCCAATATGCGGGCATTCGCGCTTTGATGACCATTGGCGCGATAGATCCGACAGAAGTAACATCGACAAGTATTGCCTTCTCAATGGCTCCGCGCATTAATGCAAGCGGCCGGCTCGATCATGCCGATATCGCGGTTCAATTGTTAACGGCTGATGAGGATGAGACAGCTATCGCTTATGCATCTGAGCTGGATCGATTGAATAAGGAGCGGCAGAAGATCGTAGAAGGCATCGTGAAGGAAGCAGAGGCACAGTTGACGGAGAAGATGACTGATACAGGCGAGGTTCCGAATGTCATCGTTCTCGCAGCAGAGGGCTGGAATGTCGGCGTTATCGGCATTGTTGCTTCGAAGATTGTAGAACGCTATTATCGGCCTACCTTCGTGCTTGGGATTGATGAAGAATCAGGATTTTGCAAGGGCTCGGCCCGTTCGATTGCAGGGTTTGACTTATATGAATCGATGACGGAATGCGCAGAGGTGTTCGAACACTATGGCGGTCACCAGGCTGCCGCCGGGATGACGATTCATCGCGATCGATTATCCGAGCTGGAGGAACGCTTGAATAAGACGGCTGCGGAGAGATTGACCGAGGATGATTACATTCCATGCACGGAAGTCGATGCGGAATGTGAGCTTGATGATGTTCCGCTGGAAGTAATTGAGCAATTAGGGCGTCTAGCGCCATTCGGAATGGGCAATCCTAGTCCGCGTGTGGTTATTCGCAACGCGGTAGTACGCGATAAGCGCACGATGGGGAAAGAAGGACAACATTTAAAGTTGATGTTAGGCAAAGAGCGTGCTACATTGGATGCGGTGGCATTTCATAAAGGGGCATTGTCCTACCGAATTGCCAATGATGTGCAGGTTGATGTGCTTGGAGAGCTGTCGATCAATGAATGGAATGGACAGCGCAAGCCACAGTTGATGATGCAGGATATCCAGATTACAGAACGACAGCTATTCGATCGTCGCGCAACTGCTCGTCCACTCGAATCAGCTATCGAGTTGGCAAGAACACTCGAGCAGGACGAACCGCAGACAAGCGCTCTACTTATGACACGAGAGCAGGCAGGAGTGTATGCCGCTGAACCGTTCGTCTGGTTGTATAGCGATGAGCTTGAAGGGCCTACCGTCATACCGAGCTCCTGGGCATGGGCAGCGGATGAATCAATGCTTGGGAACGTGTCGAAGCATATCCATGAGCTCGTGCTGTGCAGTATCCCTCCATCGGAGTGGGAGCTGAAGCGGTTGGCAGATCAGCTTCCGAATGTAGGAAGAATACATGCCATACTCCCGCGCCAGCCGGAAGGCGGGCGGCTGTTCACGCCTAGTCGTGATCGAATGGCCTATGCATATAGCGAGCTGAAGCGAGTCGGCACTTGGGATACGGAAGTGTCAACGATGTCTTCGCTTGCGAAGCGATTGCGTATGAATGAAAGAGAACTGCTGATGCTGATGGAAGTATTTAAGGAATTGGACTTTATTACTTGTACATCTTCTTCGAACAACAGCGTTTACAGCATTGTACAGCAGCCGAACAAAACATCACTTGAACAATCACAGCGCTATCAGGATTGGATGACCGCAGCAGCCTGGGAATCTCGCTGGTACGAACCAGTGACTGAGGAATTAGCGGCATGGATATGGTCATATTGGGATGAAGCGCGTTGCAAGTAAGCTATATTATATTTGGATAATTCCAAGGGAGGATTTTTAATGGATTTAAAACAGCATATTCGGGTGATTCCTGATTTCCCACAACCAGGCATCAGCTTCAAGGACATAACAACATTGTTGAAGGATGGCCAAGCCTACAAGGCGACCATTGAAGCGATGCATGAACTCGTAAAGGATAAGCAGATTGATCTCGTAGCAGGGCCAGAAGCGCGCGGATTCGTAGTAGGTGCTCCATTGGCATTGTCTATCGGTGCTGGTTTCATTCCTGTCCGCAAGAGTGGTAAACTTCCAGGAGAGACGATTGAGGTCGGTTATGACTTGGAGTATGGCAAGGATAAGCTAGCTATGCACAAGGATGCGATTCAGCCTGGCCAAAAAGTGCTTATCGCAGATGACCTGCTCGCTACGGGCGGTACAATCAAGTCTACGATTGATCTCGTTCGTCAGTTGGGCGGCGAAGTCGTTGGTGCGGTATTCCTGATTGAGCTTAGTGAATTGAACGGCCGTGACAAATTGGGCGAAGGCATCGACGTTATTTCGCTCGTTCAATATTAATTCGTTCTCTTGTGAAGCAATGATAATAAAAATCCCCTGCCGCCTCTTCTTCCGTGATAGATGAAGATGCGTGCAAGGGATTTTTTTGTATGATTCAATATTATTCGTTAGACAAGTGAAGCTTGTCCAGAATGATGAAGAACACGTTCAGTACAATCGCAAGCACAGTTGCGAGCGCCATCCCTTTCAATTCAACAGCACCGAACTGGAGCTTGGCACCGCTGATCCCGATGACGATGACGAGGGTTGTCAGCAGCAGATTCTTCGGCTTGCTGAAGTCAACCTTGGAGTCCACAAGAACGCGGAGACCAGATGCAGCAATGACCCCGAACAAGAGCAGGGATACGCCGCCCATAACGGGAACAGGAATGTTCGCAATCAATGCGGACACGTTGCCGAAGAACGACAGGATAACTGCGAATACAGCAGCGCCGCCGACAACCCATACGGAGTATACGCGTGTCAGCGCCATAACGCCGATATTTTCACCATATGTTGTATTCGGTGTGGAACCCATGAAACCAGAAATGACAGTAGAAATACCATTACCAAGCAAGGAACGATGCAAGCCAGGTTCTTTGGATAAGTCTTTTCCTACAATGTTGCTCGTTACCATCAAGTGACCGATATGCTCCACGACAACGACGAGCGCCGCGGGAATGATGGTAAGTATGGCAGTCATATTCCATTCTGGGGTTGTAACCGTAGGCAGTGAGATGAACGATGCCTCAACGACCTTATCCATATTCACATAGCCCATAAGGTAAGCCGACACATAACCAGTAATAATACCGATCAATATCGGGATAATCTTAAAGAATCCTCGGAACATAACATTACCGATTACGGTCACACCCAATGTGATCAATGCAAGCGTCACTGCTTTCCCATCCAATGGGGCATCTGGGCCAGCAGGAATGAAGCCAGACATGTTGGCAGCAACCGGTACAAGCTCCAAACCGATAACCGCAACAATGGCGCCCATTGCTGCAGGGGGGAACAATACGTCAAGCCAGCGAGTGCCTGCCATTTGGACAATGAGAGCCACTACGATAAATATAATACCTGATACGATAAAACCGCCAAGTGCTTGTGCATAATTCTCCGCATGACCAGAGAGAACGACCATAACCGGAGAAATGAAGGCGAAGCTCGATCCCAAATAAGCAGGAATCATACCGCGGCACAGAATGAGATAGAATAGTGTACCTAGTCCGTTCATCAGCAGTACAATCCCTGGATCGACCCCAAATAGGTTAGGTACAAGCACGGTTGAACCGAACATGGCGAACAAATGTTGAATGCTGAGCAGCAGCCCTGGAGCGAAGCCAGGTTTTTCATGCACTTGAATTTCGCGTTGCAAGCGAATGCACTCCTTTTTCTAATATGTAGTTGTATTCGGGCCATGTTTACACATCCCATTTCAAAAAGTTCGAACTTCTTGAATTACCGCTTTAAGACCCAACTATATAATTTACAGGTTAAGCCCCCTTCATTTCAACAACATTTTACTCGATTTGCATAAAAAAACGTCAAATGCCCATAAGAAACGAGATTATTCTGCAAATTTCGACATATATAAACACCACTCACGGATGATAAGGATCGGAAACCATTGACGAGTGACACCGAATAAAGGCATAATTATAGGATACTCTGTAATCTAGGGGAGGTGTCCCCGGATGAAGAAAGGAACCGAGTCGACTCCAATGGGTATCGAGCAATTAATTGAGAAAGCTGCGACCTATATGAAAGAACCGGATCTCGATCGCATCCGCGATGCATACGAATTTGCGGACAAAGCGCATACCGGACAAGTCCGGAAATCCGGTGAACCTTATATATTGCATCCGTTGGCCGTTGCAGACATCGTTGTTGGCATGCAGATGGATCCTACCTCTGTCGTTGCGGCCTTGCTGCACGACGTCGTAGAAGATACATCCGTATCCCTGGAGGAAGTGCGAGCTAAGTTCGGGGAGACATGCGCGATGCTCGTTGACGGACTGACGAAGCTGGAACGCATCCAATTCCGCTCTAAAGAAGAGCAGCAAAATGAAAACTATCGCAAAATGTTCGTAGCTATGGCAAATGATATCCGAGTCATCGTCATTAAGCTGGCGGACAGACTGCATAATATGAGAACGCTCAAATATCAGTCGGAGGAAAGCCAGCGCCGTATCGCGTATGAAACGCTGGAAATTTTCTGTCCGATTGCGCATCGTCTGGGTATTTCCGCGATCAAATGGGAGATGGAGGACATTGCGCTTCGGTATTTGAATCCGCAGCAGTATTATCGCATTGCGAATTTGATGCATAAGAAGCGGGCAGAACGTGAGCAGTACATTTCGGATGTCATTTCCCGGATCAAAGAAAAACTCGATGAGATGGGAATTACAGCTGATCTGTCAGGACGCCCAAAACATATTTATAGTGTGTACAAAAAAATGACGGCGAAGAGCAAGCAGTTCAACGAGATCTATGATTTGCTTGCCATTCGAATTATTGTCGACAATATTAAAGACTGTTATGCGACCTTAGGGATTATCCACACACTGTGGAAGCCGATGCCAGGTAGATTCAAAGACTATATTGCGATGCCGAAGACGAACATGTATCAGTCCTTGCATACAACGGTCATCGGACCTACGGGCGAGCCTACGGAAGTTCAGATTCGCACTTGGGACATGCACCGTACGGCCGAGTACGGTATCGCGGCTCATTGGGCCTACAAAGAGGGGAATGGCACGATTGGCGGCAGCTTCGAAGAGAAGATGCACTTCTTGCGTGAAATCTTGGATTTGCAGCAGGAAACCAAGGATGCCCAGGAATTTGTAGAGTCGCTCAAAATGGACTTCTTCTCTGATCTCGTATTTGTATTTACGCCGAAGGGAGAAGTTATTGAGCTTCCATCCGGTTCAGTACCGCTCGACTTCGCCTTCCGCATCCATACGGAAGTTGGAAATCGGACGATCGGTGCGAAGGTGAATGGACGGATCGTACCGCTTGATCATCAGCTGAAGACCGGGGATATCGTTGAGATCTTAACTTCAAAGCATTCCTATGGTCCTAGCCCGGACTGGATTAAGATCGCACAATCTTCGCATGCGCGCTCTAAGATTAAGCAATGGTTCAAGAAGGAGAAGCGAGAAGAGAATGTGCAGAAGGGCCGGGAATCCATTGAACGTGAACTGAAGCGTCTTGGGCTCGAGACATCCGTATGGATGGCAGATGAGAAGCTGATGGAAGCAGCCAAGAAATTCAATTTCAACGATATTGAAGATATGATGTCTGCCGTAGGCTTCAGCGGGATTACTGCAGCGCAGGTATGCACCCGCATGACGGAGAAGATGCGCAAGGAAGCCGAGGAAGCAAGTCAGATTGAATTAACGCATGAAGTGAAGGAAGTCAAGAAGGAGCCTGTTCGCAAGCATCGTCCGACTCACGGCATTACCGTTAAGGGAATTGATAATCTCCTCGTTCGCTTTGCACGGTGCTGCAATCCAGTGCCGGGGGACGATATTGTCGGCTATGTAACCCGCGGAAGAGGCGTATCTGTCCATCGGGCAGATTGCGTGAATGTCGTATCGACAACGGATGGCGAAGACGCTGCACGGATGATTGATGTGGAGTGGGGAGAGTCTGCTGAGGCGAATTATAGTGTCGATATCGAGATTACCGGGATGGATCGACGTGGCTTCTTGAACGAAGTGCTGCAGGCTGTATCCGAGAGCAAGACCAATATTGCAGCAGTATCAGGCCGTTCTGACCGTAATAAGCTGGCGATGATTCATATGACGATTCTCATTCGAAATACGGATCATCTTCAGTCTGTAGTAGAGAAGATCAAACGAGTAAAAGACGTATATACAGTGCAGCGAATTATGCAATAATTCGCTGCCTTTTTACATGCAGGGATGTTGGAAATAGAAGGATATAACGACAGATGACAGGCACGCTTAACTAGCAAGCCGGGCCCCTACAAGGGTGTTGTGACCGTAATAAGGGACTGCAAGGAGGATGCGACATGAAGGTAGTTGTACAGCGCTGCAAGGAGGCGCATGTGGAAGTTGATGGAGTAACAGTTGGCAGCATTGGGCAGGGGTTAATGCTTCTTGTGGGCATTACACACGAAGATACAGATCGAGATATCGAATGGATGGCGGATAAGCTTGCAGGTCTTCGTATTTTTGAAGATGAATCTGGCAAAATGAACAGCTCTGTACAGGATGTAGGCGGCAGCATTTTATCGGTATCTCAGTTTACCCTGTACGGGGATTGCCGGAAGGGAAGACGCCCGAACTTCATGGCAGCGGCTCGTCCTGAGCAGGCGGAGCCACTATATGATTTATTCAATGAACGTCTCCGTACACTTGGTTTAGAAGTTGCGACTGGGAAGTTCGGAGCCATGATGGATGTGCATCTTATTAATGACGGACCGGTTACGCTAGTCGTCGATAGCCGTACCGAATAACAGCTTCCTGGCTGGCTATACTAGAACTGGCACTTCTGTGACGCACAAGGCAAAGGAGCGATTCGATGCGCCAGTCACTGCATCAGTTAGCAATCCAGTACAGCTGCTTGTCAGGAATGCAGTCGCTGCGTGAATCCGCTGCGGCATTGCAGCAAGAGGAAGAGCACAGGCAAGCGACACGTCGAAATGGTGAAGGCATGAAGCGGTAGTGCAATCGCAGTCTGCATCATACCAGTGAATGCGCCCTTTTGGGGCGTATTTTTTTGTTTTGATGGTGGAGAGGAACGACGGAAAATAAAGCGCTTTATTTTTTGTAATCTTATTGTAATCTTTGTTTCATGTTTCCTTAACATTGGATACCTATAATAACAGACATGACCCCCTTTTAATAATATATCTTATTGATAAACCTACAGCGATGTAGGTTTTTTTCTTGACTTTAGCGTGCTACATCCTTACAATGTTCTTTATATTCCGACTTTACATGTAAATGAAAATGATGATTTGATGACAGGAACAAGTAATTCGTATCCACATATGCAGAGAGAGGTTCCACGGCTGGAAGAACCTTGATGATGGACGGATGAATGACATCCTCGAGAACCTGCGGCGAAGCGAGAAGCATCGATCTTGAATAAAGCATTGAGCTCTCAAGGTAGGACAGACCTAATGTCCAAGTAGCCGTATGGCGTATGACGTACGTTACACGTGAATGAAGCGTAATCGGAGATTACATCGATGTGCGTCCTGTTATTAGGGCACAGTGCTTACGATTGCGGAATGTGGGTGGCACCACGGGTGAATGGAACATACCATCTCTCGTCCCTTTGCAAATGAATCATTTGCGGGGCGGGAGATTTTTTATTTTATAGACAAAATGATTAGGAGGTTAGCGCTCATGGCATATCAAAAACCTACGGGTACACAGGATTTGCTGCCTGGCACGGTTGAAATTTGGCAAACAGTCGAGCAAAAAGCTCGGGATATCTGCCGTCGTTTCAACTTTAAAGAAATCCGGACTCCAATCTTCGAACAGACTGAGCTGTTCGAGCGTGGTGTTGGTGAAACAACGGATATCGTTGAAAAGGAAATGTATACGTTCCGGGATAAGGGCGACCGCAGCATGACACTGCGTCCAGAGAATACTGCAGGCGTAGTTCGCTCGTATGTAGAGAACAAGCTGTATGGTGAACCGGACTTGACGAAGCTGTATTACATGGGACCGATGTTCCGGTATGAACGCCCGCAGGCGGGTCGCTATCGCCAGTTCCACCAATTCGGCGTGGAAGCCTTCGGGTCTGTTGATCCTAGCTTAGACGCTGAAATTGTTGCTCTTGGCTATCAGTTCATGAAGGATATTGGCTTGAGCGGTGTTCGTGTCGAGATTAACTCTGTCGGCAACGCACCGAGCCGTGCGGCTTACCGCGAGACTTTGCTTGGCTTCCTGATGCCGATGAAGGAGACACTGTGCAAGGATTGCCAATCCCGGATGGAGCGTAATCCGCTGCGTGTGCTCGACTGTAAGGTCGATCAGGACAAGTTCACGAATGCACCATCAATTCTGGACAGCTTGGATGAAGAATGTGCAACACACTTCGAGAAGGTGAAGCAGCACTTAACAGCGATGGGCGTCGAGTATGAAGTGAACCACCGTCTTGTGCGCGGCTTGGATTACTATACGCATACGGCATTCGAATATAAGGCCCAAGGGATTGGAGCCATTGATACCGTAGGGGGCGGAGGCCGCTACAATGGTCTAGTCGCTGATATCGGCGGTCCTGAGCAGACAGGTATTGGCTTCGGTATCGGGATGGAGCGAATTGTGCTTCTGCTTGATAAGCAAGGCATTGCCTGCAATGAGCAGCCGCCGCTTGATATTTATCTCGTAGGACTTGGTGAACAAGCAGAGGATGAGGTGACGAAGCTGTTGTACGCATTGCGTACAGCTGGCATCGCTGCCGAGAAGGACTACCA
The DNA here is from genome assembly GCF_001680695.1 of Paenibacillus sp. KS1. Lineage (NCBI taxonomy): Bacteria > Bacillati > Bacillota > Bacilli > Caryophanales > Paenibacillaceae > Paenibacillus > Paenibacillus sp. KS1. Next base: position 29,558 of record NZ_MAIS01000036.1, read on the forward strand.
AGGACGCAAGATGAAGGCGCAAATGAAATCAGCCGATCGCATGAGGGCTCGGTATGCAGGAATTCTCGGCGATGACGAGTTGGCACGTGGAGAGATCGCGTTGAAGCATCTGGAAACAGGAGAGCAGCAGTTCGTGAAGCTGGAGCAATTGGCTGAAGCAATCGAAAGAGCTTAACTAGGCTCAATTCCATTCGTAAATGGATGAACTATATTAATGTGAGGAGCGTGCATCCTATGATGTACAAAACGCATCAGTGCGGAAAAATTACAAAAGAACGAATTGGCGAAACGGTTACCCTGAATGGATGGGTACAGCGTCGTCGTGACTTGGGCGGGGTATTATTTATCGATTTGCGCGACAGAAGCGGACTTGTACAGGTCGTATTCAACCCTGATTTCTCTCAAGAGGCTCACGACATTGCAGATCGTGCGCGTAACGAGTATGTGCTTGCTGTTCGCGGTACAGTCGTTGAACGCGATGCAGAAACGGTAAACCCGAACCTGCCGACAGGCGATGTTGAAGTTCGCGTAACAGAAATTGAAATTTTGAATGCAGCGAAGAACCCGCCATTCTTCATCGAAGATGGCATCGAAATTGATGAGTCCCTTCGTTTGAAATATCGTTACCTCGATCTTCGTCGTCCGGAAATGCAAAAGACACTGATGCTTCGTTCCAAAGCAACGAAAGTATTCCGTGATTTCCTGGAAGAGAATGAATTCATCGATGTAGAAACACCAATCTTGACAATGATTACGCCAGAAGGCGCACGTGACTACCTAGTACCAAGCCGTGTGCATCCAGGTGAATTCTATGCATTGCCGCAATCGCCGCAAATCTTCAAGCAGCTGCTTATGGTATCCGGCGTTGAGCGTTACTATCAAATTGCGCGCTGCTTCCGCGATGAAGACTTGCGTGCAGACCGTCAACCAGAATTCACACAGGTGGACATCGAAACGTCCTTCATGTCTACAGAGCAATTGCATGAAATGATGGAGCAATTGATGGTTCGTTTGTTCAAGACAACATTAGGAGTAGATATTCCTACGCCATTCCAACGCATTACGTATCAAGACGCAATGGAGAAATACGGCTCCGATAAGCCGGATCTTCGCTTTGGCCTTGAGCTTGTGGATGTGTGCGATATCGTACAGAACAGCGGCGTTAAAGTATTCGGGTCTGTTATTGAAAAAGGCGGCGTTGTAAAAGTATTGAATGCAAAAGGCTGCGGAACATGGAGCCGTAAGGACATCGACGACTTGGCACCGTATGCAGCACGCTATGGTGCGAAAGGCTTGGCTTGGATTCAAGTGAAGGACGGCGAATTCCGCGGTCCGATCGTGAAGTTCATGAGCGAGGAAGAAATCGCATCCCTTCGTGAGCGTACAGGCGCAGAAGAGGGAGACTTGCTGCTCTTCTCTGCGGACAAGCGTAAAGTGGTATACGATGTGCTCGGCAACCTTCGTCTCTTGATCGGTCGCCGCTTGAACCTGATCGATGACAATGCGTTCAAGTTCGCATGGGTTGTTGACTTCCCATTGCTTGGCTACGACGAAGAAGCGAAGCGTTATGTAGCGGAACACCATCCGTTCACACGTCCGAAGGACGAAGACTTGGCATTGTTCGATACTGATCCAGGCCAAATCCGCGCTCAAGCTTATGACCTTGTCTTGAACGGTTATGAAATCGGCGGCGGTTCGATGCGTATTTACAACCGCGATGTACAAGAGAAGATGTTCGCGGCGCTTGGCTTCACACCAGAAGAAGCACAACAAAAATTCGGCTTCTTGATGAATGCCTTCGAATATGGTACGCCTCCACACGGCGGTATTGCATTCGGCTTGGATCGCCTCGTAATGCTGCTTGCAGGACGTACGAACTTGCGCGAGACGATCGCATTCCCGAAAACGGCAAGCGCAACAGACTTGATGACAGATGCGCCTAACGTAGTCGATAAGTCTCAGTTGGATGTTTTGCATATTAAGTCGACGTACAAGAAGAAAGAAAAAGAAGAGAAGACTCAAGAGAATAACGAAGAGCAATAAGCCGGACGGCTGAAAAGAAGCTGTTAGCATATAACGCCCCTCGCCCGAAATTCCTATCTAGCGGATGCTTGGGCAAGGGGCGTTCCGCTATGTTCTTGAGCCCGTCTATGGTACGATAGAAGGTAGTAGATTAAGCATCTAAGATGCGAACTTGATGCATGATGGCTTTTTGTGCAGAAGTGTTGCCATTTGTGCAGAAGTGTGCCAATTGACGTGCAAATATTGCACATCACACGATGCATAAACCATGCATGGATAATGAGACGCAGGAGGAAAAGGACGTTATGCTGCATCAATTTTCACGTACGGAACTCGCAATTGGACCTGAAGGATTAGAGAAGCTGAAAAACAGCACAGTCGCAGTTCTAGGAATCGGCGGTGTCGGCTCAATGGCTGCAGAGGCATTGGCACGCACCGGTGTAGGCCGAATTATTCTCATTGATAAAGATACAGTCGATATTACGAACATTAACCGGCAAATTCACGCCTTGACGACAACAGTAGGTCAGAAGAAGGCGGAGTTGATGCGTGAGCGGATTAAGCTAATTAATCCAGATTGTGACGCGATCGCGCTTAACATGTTCTATACGGAAGAAACCTATGAGGAACTGTTCAAGTATGAGCTAGATTATGTTGTCGATGCATCAGATACGATTGTATATAAAATTCACTTGATCAAAGAATGTTTGAAACGTAAAATACCTATCATTTCCAGCATGGGTGCGGCGAACAAGATGGACCCTTCACGCTTCCAAGTGGCTGACATTTCGCAGACATCTTACGACCCGATTGCCCGCGTCATTCGGCAAAAGCTGCGCAAGGATGGCATTCGCAAAGGGGTCAAGGTTGTGTTCTCTACAGAGGAGCCGATCAAGCCGCGTGAGGATGTTACGGAGCGCATCGTACCGGATACTGCCCCTGATATTCGCAAGGCGAAGCAGCCGCCATCCAGTAACGCATTCGTACCGCCGGTAGCCGGGCTTATTATGGTCAGTGTCGTGATTCGCGATATGCTGGCAGACTTGTAATTCGTGGTGACAGATATGGATCTATTCTCTTATGGGGAAGAACAGCAGCATCCTACGATGCGATTGCTGGCTGATCGAATCCGGCCAAGAACATTGGAAGAATATATCGGCCAAGAACATATTATAGGGCCGGGGAGACTGCTGCGGAGAGCGATTGAAGCGGATCGGGTCTCCTCGATATTACTTTATGGCCCCCCAGGCTGCGGCAAGACAACGCTCGCGAATATCATCTCGGAGCAGACAAAGGGTGAATTCGTTCGTTTAAATGCTGTCGATGCATCAGTTAAGGATGTTCGAGCCGTAATTGAACAGGCGGATACGAATAAGAAGATGTACAACACCAAGACCATTCTGTTCTTGGATGAGGTTCATCGCTTCAATCGATCGCAGCAGGATGCCTTGCTGCCTGCCGTTGAGAAGGGGACGATTATATTCATCGGCGCAACAACGGAAAATCCATTCCATCATGTAAATGGAGCGTTGATCAGTCGTTCGACCTTGTTCCAATTAAAGCCGCTCACGAAGGAGCATTCGCTGATTGCAATGGAGCGTGCTTTGGTGGATAAGGAGCGTGGGCTTGGCTTCATGCCGATTCAAGCAGACCCGGATGCGCTTGAGCATATCGCTTCCATGGCGAATGGCGACATACGCCGTGCATTGAACGCGCTGGAGATGGCGGCAATGACGACGACACCGGAGGAAGACGGTACAGTTCACATTACGCTGGAAGTGGCGGAAGAATCCGTTCGGCGGCCGACTGTGCAGGCAGATGAATCTGTACAGTATGACGTCTTGTCCGCCTTCCACAAGAGTATTCGCGGCTCCAGTGATGCGGCATTGTACTGGTTCCTGTATGCGGTCGAGAAGCTGGGCATGGATCCAATGACGTTCATTCGCAGATTAACCGTTGCATGCAGCGAGGATATCGGATTGGCGAACCCGCAAGCAATGGTGCAGGCTGTGAGCGCATTGGAGGCCTATCATCGAATTGGCTGGCCGGAGTCGAAGTACATCGTGGCGCAAGCTATCTTATTCGCGGTAGAAAGTCCGAAGTCCAACTCGATACCGCTTGCCATTGCTCGCGTCATGCAGGCGTTTGAGGATATTAAGACCGCTGAAGTGCCATTGCATTTGCGAGATACCCATTATAAAGGCGCGGACAAGCTCGGACACAAGGGCTATCAGTATCCACACGACTACCCAGGACACTATGTAGAGCAGCAATACCTGCCTGACCTGATCAAGAAGCGGGTATTCTTTATGGCGAACGAGCAGGGGACAGAAGCGAAGATGCGCATCAACCAAGAGCGGAGAAGAGGCTCGCATGGGCGAGGCGACGTTTAGTACGTTTAATGTAGACAGACCTGTACTGAATTTGAAATGAATACTTTGATGGGGGTATTTTCATGTTCATTCGTAGGCACAGAGCTAACAGAAACAAAGGACATCGTCTGAATCGACTCGCACCATTTTCATTGGTTATTGGTCTTATCGCATTAACAATTGTCGCAGGCTGTGGCAGCTCCCCTGCGGGCAAAGAAGGCGCAGAACATGCTGGACAAGCATCAGAAGATCATGAACGTCTGATGAAGAATGGCGATCTGCGTCAAACGACGGCATCGGTTGCCGAACTTCCGCCTTTCTTGAATGACAAACAGAAGGAAATGCGACAAATTTATCAACTGGCTGCTACGAACAGTGAACTACTTCAATATATTCCTTGTTATTGCGGATGCGGAGAAGTAGCTGGTCACCAGAGCAATTTGAATTGCTTTGTCGCCTCGAAGGAAGAGGCGAAGATCGAATGGGATGATCACGGCACTCGCTGTGGTGTGTGCCTTGATATTGCCGTAGAGGCTTCTCTCATGCTGCGGGAAGGGAAGTCGGTCAAAGACATCCGCCAAGCTATTGATACCAAATACAAAGAGGGATATGCAGAACCTACTCCTACGCCACTTCCTGCTGTGTAGGAGCAGGCTTCATGCATGCTCTGAATCAATTGGCATGGATTCCTACGGAATCCATGTTTATTTTTCTTCGCTTTGTCATAACCTACAGGCAACAGAGCCATACATATGTAGGTATGTTCATCTCGTTCCCACGCATAAGCAGCCAGATATAGGATGAACAACACAAAGGAGAAGAAGAAGATGAATTATTTCCTGGGAAAAGATTTGGATGCAGATGTACTGGAGCGGGTATCGCAAACGTTCAAAGCGTTGGGTGATCCGACACGTATTCGAATTTTGTCACTTCTTGCGCGTGAGGAATGCGCCGTAAATCAAGTCGCTGACGCTCTGCAATTATCACAATCGGCAGTATCTCATCAGTTGAAAACACTTCGTGCATATCGCTTCGTCAGATATCGCAGAGAAGGTCAAAATATTTTATATATTTGCGATGATGCTTATATACTTGAGCTGTTAAATGAAGCAGTTCGATACGCGATTGAGCAATAATTTCGCGAAAGCGCAGGCTGATTGTTCCGATTCATATTCAACAAAAATGGTGATAGGACGATATAAAGAAAGAATATACATAAAGACAACAAATCCCGCTAATTCTCATATGTTCAACGATGAGGCGTATGGGAGTAGGATTCTTATGTATTTTCTTATATAATATATATATGTCTTTATTTTATTGTATGGGGAGGTGTTCCTGTCCGTTTCGAAGTGGGAGTGGGCAGGAGATCGGGTGAGTAGTGATCCGTTACCGATATTTTGGGGATTGTTGTTTGTACTGCTATTAGTATTTTTGAATGGCTTTTTCGTTGCGGCAGAGTTCGCGATGGTGAAGGTGCGCGGAAGTCGACTGGATACGCTCGTGCAGGAGGGAAATGCGAAAGCGAAGCTGACTCGGCATGTGACAGAGCATTTGGATGCTTACTTGTCTGCTTGCCAATTGGGAATTACGCTTGCTTCTCTTGGTCTCGGATGGATCGGGGAGAAGACTGTCGCACAGCTGCTGTATGAACCGTTGACGGCACTTGGTGCAAGTAATGCGGTGATTACATCGATATCTACTGCTATCGCCTTCATTATCATTACCGTGCTGCATATCGTTCTCGGCGAGCTTGCGCCTAAGACGCTTGCGATACGCAAATCGGAACGTGTAGCATTGTGGACTGCAGGACCATTAAGCTTATTCTACAAAGTGATGTATCCGTTCATCTGGCTATTGAATGGTACGGCTAATATGGTGCTGAAGGTATTCGGCATCGAGCCGGCTTCTGAGCATGAATCAGCTCATACGGAAGAAGAGATTCGTATCCTAGTGAAGGAAAGCCATAAGAGCGGTCTCATTGATAATACTGAATTGGCACTTGTAGACAACATTTTCGACTTTACGGAAACGCATGCACGGGAAATTATGATTCCAAGAACCGATATGGTCTGTTTGTATGCAGAGGATTCATTTGAAGTAAACAAGACCAAAGTGCTGACGGAAATGCATACTCGTTATCCGGTATGCGATAACGATAAGGATAATATTATCGGCTTTATCCATATTCGCGACATTGTGAAGGCTCCTGATGATTTGGAGAGCATTCATTCGATTGTTCGGCCAATGTTAAGTGTCCCAGAATCGATGTCAATTAGTGCCTTGTTGAAACTGATGCAGAAAAATAAGGTGCAAATCGCGCTGCTTATTGATGAATTCGGTGGGACAGCCGGTTTGGTCACATTAGAAGATATTATGGAAGAGATCGTTGGCGAGATTCAGGATGAATTTGATGAAGAGCGTCCGCAAATTGAGAAGAAAAATGAAACCAATTATTCGATTGATGGACGTTTGCTGATTGAAGAAGTGAATGCGTACTTCGGGACGAATATTTCTTCCGAGGATTATGATACAATTGGCGGCTGGATGTATGCCATGGTGGAGGTGCCTCCGAGAGTGGGGCTGCGAACTCGGGTGGAAGGCGCCTTTGAGTACGAATTCATCATTGAGGAGACAGATCATTTCCGGATTGCGCGACTTCATGTGAAGAAGCTGGGGGCGGCAACCAGCCATGATGCGATGCTGAATCCAGCATCAAGCATTTAGAACCAATGACGAAGGGGGTTATCCTGCACCGTGTGAAAATTCCACAGTGCGGGATAACCCCCTGTATTCGTTCAGCAATCCTGCTGGGTGTTACGCCTTCAATTTACGGACGATATCAATCGTGCCACCGCCCAGGCAAATGTCGCCATCATAGAAGACGACTGCTTGTCCAGGTGTTACAGCGCGTTGGTTGACGTCGAATGTTACCTCAACTGTTCCGTCCGCATTCTTCTGGAGAGTAACTCCTTGGTCAGGCTGACGGTAACGGAATTTGGCTGTGCAGCGGATCGGTTCAGTTGGCATGTCGCCTTCGATCCAGTTGATCTGAGATGCAACGAGCCCTGTGGAATAGAGGCTTGGGTGATCATCGCCCTGTACCACATACAGAACATTGTTGGTCAAGTCCTTCTCAGCAACGAACCATGGCTCTCCGTTGCCTGAGCCGCCTATGCCCAAGCCTTGGCGTTGACCTAGCGTGTAATACATAAGCCCGTCATGGCGGCCCTTCACCTCGCCTGTACGGATGTCAATCATCTGTCCAGGCTGTGCAGGCAAGTACTGGCTCAGGAACTGCTTGAAGTTGCGTTCACCGATGAAGCATACGCCGGTGCTGTCCTTCTTCTTGGCAGTGGCTAGTCCTGCTTCTTCTGCAATGCGGCGAACCTCCGGCTTCGGCAGATGGCCGATCGGGAACATAGCCTTCGCTAGTTGTTCTTGGTTCAGCGCATTAAGGAAATAAGTCTGATCTTTATTCCCGTCCACACCGCGCAGCAGCGTATGCTTGCCGTCTTCATGAAGGACACGCGCGTAATGGCCTGTCGCCAGATAGTCTGCACCCAGATCGAGTGCTTTCTGCAGGAATTCACCGAATTTGATCTCACGGTTGCACATTACATCTGGATTAGGCGTACGACCGTGACGATATTCGTCTAAGAAATAGGTGAAGACCTTATCGAAATATTCCTTTTCGAAGTTCACCGTATAATAAGGGATGCCGATTTGTTCGCATACGCGGCGAACATCTTCCGCGTCGGTTTCGGCTGTACACTGTCCGAACTCGTCAGTGTCGTCCCAGTTTTTCATAAATATGCCGATGACATCGTAGCCTTGTTGCTTAAGCAGCAGTGCTGTCACCGAGGAATCTACGCCGCCCGACATGCCGACGACGACGCGAGTGTTCGCATTAGAGTTTGTCATGGTATCACCGTCTTTGCTGCGAGCTGTAAGAATGGCCTTGCGATAATGGCTATCGGCTCGCGATTTTATCATAATAGCTTGAAACTAATACAGGCTTGATACAAAAGTGAGTTTTATTCACTTCCTTTAGTATTGTACCATAAGGGCTTGTATACCGGAAATAAGAGATGATGTCAAGGAATTTTCAAGCAAATGGAAATAATTCGGGAATAGCACATCAGTTTATTGTCCATAAAGAGAAGAGTTATGTTACGATATACAGGGAACCTTAATCGGAATACATTGGATTTATACGATAATAAAACTATGAGGTGTATAATATGAAAATTTCAACGAAAGGCCGTTATGGCCTGACGATTATGATGGAGCTGGCAAAGAGCTGTGGAGAAGGCCCAACGTCGCTAAAGAGTATTGCAGAGAAGAACCAACTGTCCGAGCATTATTTGGAGCAGCTGATTGCGCCTCTGCGCAATGCTGGATTGGTTAAGAGTATTCGCGGCGCATACGGCGGCTATATACTGGCAGGCGTTCCTGAACATATTACAGCAGGTGAAATTATTCGCGTGTTGGAAGGGCCAATCTCCCCAGTCGACTTCACGGAAGAGGATGATCCGGCTAAGCGTGACTTGTGGCTGCGTATCCGGGACAGCATTGCGCAGGTACTTGATTCCACGACTCTTGCCGATCTGGTTAACTATAAGGATGTGGGAAGCCAGGACAGCTACATGTTCTATATCTAGACGATGGATGGACAGCAAGCTATAGGTTGACGACCACTTATCTTGAGAGAGAAGTTTGATATTGTTATTTGTCATACGGATTAGCAGAAACGAGGGAATACAATGGAACGCATCTATTTTGACCATGCAGCGACGACTCCGCTTCATCCGGACGTACTTCAAGCCATGACCGACAGTATGCATCAAGTGTTCGGAAACGCTTCCAGCGTTCATGCGTTCGGACGTGAAGCGAAGCTCGCCTTGAATCAAGCTCGCGATCATATTGCCGCCCAGTTGGGCTGCCAGCCGCAGGAGCTTGTCTTCACGAGTGGAGGAACGGAAGGGGATAATGCTGCCATCTTCGGTGCAGCATGGTCTGCCTGGCTGCAGCAATCGTCAGAAACTGCTGCTCAGCAAGGTAGCAGTGGCGATGCATCCGCACGCAAGCCGCATATCGTGACGACTCAATTGGAGCATCATGCAGTGCTGCATGCGTGCGAGCGCTTGGAGCAGTTGGGCTTCGAGGTTACTTATGTTGCGCCGGATCAGATGGGTCGAGTATCGGTTGAGGCAATTGAAGCTGCACTGCGCCCGCATACTTGTCTCATTAGTGTCATGTATGGCAACAACGAGGTGGGCACGCTTCAGCCGATAGAAGAAATTGGCCGCTTGGCACGTGAGCGCGGCATTCTGATGCATACGGATGCTGTTCAGGTGCTCGGGCATTTGAAGCTCGAACTGCACGCGTTGCCGGTTGACTTCGCCAGCTTCTCTGCCCATAAGATTAATGGCCCCAAGGGAGTAGGCGTTCTCTATGCTCGCGCAGGTGTTCACTGGGATCCTCTGCTGTATGGTGGAAGTGAAGAACGCAAGCGCAGAGCAGGGACGGAGAATGCAGCAGGGATTGCCGGAATGGCGAAGGCAATGGAGATAGCGAATGGCTCACTTCCAGCGAAGCTGGAGGAACTTGCGCAGGTGCGCAGCACGCTGTGGACAGAGTTGTCAGCAGCTCTCGGCGATCGAGTGGTCATGAATGGCCATCCTACAGAGCATTTGCCGCATATATTGAATGTTAGTTTCTTGGATGTGCCTACGGAGACAATGCTGATGAATTTGGACTTGGCGGGAATTATGGCTTCGAGCGGATCTGCCTGCACATCAGGCTCGCTTGAATTGTCGCATGTGCTAGAGGCTATGGATTTACCAGATGAGCGCAAGAGAACGGCTGTACGATTCAGCTTCGGTTTGGGCAATACTAGGGAAGAGGCTGCTTGCGCTGCGCAACAAATTGCAACCATCGTATCACGTGTTCGTACTAGACAGTAAGGGAACTGTCACAGCGTGAAAGGAGGGGCGTTTGAAGATAACGCGGCATGTTGGCCGGGGACGTACGTGAAATGAGAATCTACCTGATTCTGATGAGGAACGTCCTGCATTTGGAAGTGAATGCCGTTAGCTGAAGAGGGGGCCCCGATATGAAGCTGTTGGAATTAATCGGCCTTCCCGTATATGGAATTGAGACGGGGAAGCGGTTGACCAAGGTAAAGGATATCCGCATTTCGAATGATTGGACTATCACACATATAGAGCTTGAAGGTCGTTCCCGCAAGGGATCACCACCTCCTTCTGTAAGCTGGGAAGAGGTAACGGCTTGTGGTGAGGATGCAATAATGATCGCGAATGATACAGCCATCCGGCATACGGAGGCTATCCATATAGAGAGGGCTTTCTTGACAGGGAATGGAGCGTTGAAGGATTTGCCTGTCATGACAAGTGAAGGATCGCAATTAGGATGGGTCGCCGATGTTTATTTTCAGCCAAATATGGGTAACCAAGTAACAGGTCTGGAAATTTCAGACGGTTTGCTGTCTGACTTGTTGGAAGGCAGACGGCGGATAGATGGGACAAGCCGCTTGAAATGGGGATCAGATGTTATCATCTTCGAAGATGGCGGATAACCTGAACGGTACGAACAAATTAGTCAATGGACGGAATGGTGAATACGATGTTGCGATGCCCGAATTGCAATTCCAAAGAAATCGGGAAAATTGGTTCCCACCAATTTTATTGCTGGGGATGTTATATAGAGCTGACGGTGAACGGGGACAAGATGTCAGTTTACCAGGTCGAAGAGGATGGCACATTAAGCTCTCTGGATGACTTGTTTTTTGGTGATGAATTTGCTGCACCTTCGTTCCCAGAGGCGCAGGCTTCATCGTAAGGGTCAGGCAGAAATATCCACCATATGGAAACATAAGCGCTCGTAACCGCCTTATAGAGGCGATTGCGGGCGCTTTTTGCATGGTCGGCCATTTGTCCGTGATGAATCTCATATTGTGAGAAAAAGAGTTCGTTCATAATACATATTGTGCTCATTTTCAAATAACAACACTAGATATAGTTAACATAGATAAATTGCACTGAAAATGATGGTACATAAAGAGAAAGGAATGAGTTTGATATGACGATGGTATCCATGAAACGGACGAACGCAGTATGGGATCGGAGCAATCGGACCAGCACAGAGCGGCTGACGGCATCGCTGCATGAGATTGTTGACGGTGGCAATCAGGATCTGATGCAGGAAAATGCGAATGTAGATGGAAGATCGCCAATGGGTATGATGGGGAAGATCGCTAGCGAAAGCGCACGCTGGTATGCGGTTCAACATCTGCTGTCTGCAGACGTAAGAGATGCAGTGGAGCAGAACCTGATGTATCCACATGATCTTGATTTCTATGCCTCCGGTACGACAACGTGCTGCCAGATTCCTCTGGGCAAGATGTTGAAGCAGGGGTTCAACACAGGTCATGGATATATGCGCGAGCCGCAGGATATTAAGAGCGCGCTTGCGCTGGCATCGATTATATTGCAGGCGAACCAAAACCAGCAGCATGGCGGACAGGCGTATCCGATGTTCGATTATGATGTAGCCCCTTATGTGCGCAAGACATTCAATCGCCATATTCGCTATATGGAATCACTGCCACTGCAAGCAGACTTCGATCTAGAGACAGAGGCGTGGAGACTAACGGAGCGTGACGTATATCAGGCTTGCGAGGCATTCATTCATAATGCGAACTCGATGCATTCTAGAGGCGGTGGGCAGGTACCGTTCATTTCATTGAACTATGGCACGGACACCTCTGTGGAGGGGAGAATGCTGATTAAACAGTTTCTTCTCGCAACGCAGGCCGGTCTTGGTAGAGGAGAAACACCTATCTTCCCAATTCAAATATTCAAAGTGAAGAAAGGCGTCAACTTCGATCCTGCTGATCCGAATTACGATCTGTACCAGCTTGCCTTGCAAACGACAGCGCAGCGGCTGTTCCCTAACTTTGCCTTTCTCGATGCTCCGTTCAATTCGCAGTACGATAACGGCACACCCGAGAGCGAGGCATGCTACATGGGCTGCAGAACGCGCGTCATGGGCAATGTGAACGGGGACGAAACGGCGATCGGCAGAGGGAACTTGTCATTTACCTCTTTGAATCTTGTTCGCCTTGCTATGATGTCGTCCAGTGTGGATGATTTCTTTGGCCGATTGGACTCGCTTCTGTCCTTGACAGTGAAGCAGTTGAGGGAGCGATTCGACTATCAATCGAAGAAGCAGGTGCGTGACTTTGCTTTTCTTATGAAGCAAGGGGTATGGCGCGGAAGTGAGGACTTGCAACCCGAGGATGAGCTGGGAGATATCCTGAAGCAGGGGACACTTAGTGTTGGCTTTATCGGACTTGCTGAGGCGCTTGTAGCGCTTGTTGGCTCCCATCATGGCCAGTCTGAGGATGCACGCAAGCTAGGCATGCGCATCGTGTCTCATATGCGTATGCGAATGGATGAGGCGATTGAAGCGACAGGTCTTAATTTCTCCTTAATCGCGACGCCGGCTGAAGGTCTATCGGGTAAATTTACGAGCCGGGATCGAGATGATTTTGGAGTGAGACAAGGAATTACGGATCGGAAATATTACACCAACTCGTTTCATGTACCCGTCTATTACTCGTTGAAGGCAATCGACAAGATTCAAATCGAAGGGCCGTTCCATGAGCTGTGCAATGCCGGGCATATCACGTATGTTGAGCTGGATGGAAGCGCGAAAGCCAACCCACAGGCACTTGACCGTATCGTGCGTGCAATGGCGATGAGCGGGATTGGGTATGGTTCTCTTAATCATCCTGTTGATCGCTGTCGTACATGCGGCCATCAAGATACGATTGAAGATAGCTGTCCGATGTGTGGAAGCTCAGGTTCGCAGATTGAGCGCATTCGCCGCATTACCGGTTATTTGGTAGGGGATATGGATAAGTGGAACTCTGCGAAGCGGAAGGAAGAGACGGAGCGGGTGAAGCATCGATGAGTATGCGTGTTCTATCTATTTTGCATGACAGTGTCGTTGACGGCGAAGGGCTGCGTACAGTTGTGTTCTTCAGCGGCTGCCCTCATCAGTGCGAGGGGTGTCATAACCCGCTATCGTGGAACATGATGAACGGCACGGAAATGAGTGTAGCGGAGGTGGCAGCCGAGGTACTGTCCAATCCGCTTACGGATGTCACACTGTCCGGCGGAGAACCGTTCATGCAAGCGAAGGAAGTGAAGGAACTTGCCCGGCTGCTGCGTCAGTCGGGTCGGCATATATGGGCATATACGGGATATACGGTGGAGCAGCTGCTTGAAGGAGGAACAGCTGACCAGCAAGAGCTGCTTCACTGTGTGGATGTATTGGTTGATGGTCGATTCGCAGCGGAGCGCCGTTGTCCAGGACTTCCCTTCCGCGGCAGTGACAATCAGCGCATATGGCGGATGGAGGAAGGGATACCAGTTGGATTAATTTCTCCCTAGGCTACACATACTTTACTGTATTGCAAGCATTCTACAACACAAGTGTACATGAACGGAGTGTGTAATACAGTGGAGCGTTTTTGGAAGAACCGTCTTTTTGTAATGGCTATCTATTGTCTGCTTGGTCTTATCATCCTCTATTTTCTATTTATGATGAAACCTCTTATCGGGCATGTATACGGCTTCCTCAAGGCCGTGCTTGCCCCCTTCTTCGTGGCCATGATCATTGCCTATGTGTTAAATCCGATCGTAATCCTGCTCAATGAGCGGAAAGTGCCGCGAACGATGGCGGTGCTGCTTATTTATGCAGTGTTTATTGCGGTAGTTACCGTGATTTTAGTCAATATCATCCCCATGCTGGTGAAGCAGCTTGCAGAGCTTAACAATCAGATGCCTCACCTGAATGCGAAGGCGGAACAGATGATGGACGGGGTTAGCAAGACGATGCCGTCATCTGTACGTTCCGGATTAAATGACTCCATTTATGCTCTTGAGGAGCGCATAGGCAAAGCGATATCGGACTTTATGGAGAATATTGGCGCCGCCATTAATTTGCTCTTCATTGCGCTTATCGTACCATTCCTCATCTTCTACATATTGAAAGATTTTGACGTCTTCGAGAGGGCGGTAATAGCTTATGTGCCGCGTTCGCATCGCAAGCATACGGTGATGCTATTCCGAGAAATTGATACTGCGCTAGGAAGCTACGTCCGGGGTCAATTTCTTGTATGCCTTATTATCGGTGTGCTTGCATATATCGGCTATTGGATAATCGGCATGCCCTATGCGCTTCTGCTTGCGTTATGTGTAGCCGTGTTCAATATTATTCCTTATCTCGGGCCATACTTCGGTGCTGCTCCTGCACTTATCTTCGCAGCGACGGTATCGCTCAAAATGATTATTTTGGTCATCGTTGTAAATACTATCTGCCAAATTGTAGAAGGGAATATTATTTCTCCACAGATCGTGGGCAAGACGCTTCATATGCATCCGCTGACGATCATTTTCGCCCTGCTTGTGGGCGGGGAGATTGCTGGAGTTGTGGGGCTAATCCTTGCGGTTCCTTTCTTTGCAGTCGTAAAAGTAATCTGTCAGCATATTGTAGCCTATCAAATCCGAAGAAAGACAGTGTGAACATTTATCGGTAGTGGAGGAAAATCAAAGTAACGAAACATCCTACTTAAGACCTATTTTTCAGAAAGTTTCGCAATTATGAACAACAAATATGTTGTTCGGCGCGTTTAAAGAATTGGATACGGCGGTAATGAAGGATGGACGCCGTATATTTTATTCGTGAAACTATGCGAAGCTGCGTCCTGGGGAACGAACGGGAAATTAAGGGAGGAGAGTTCTACGTGAAACGAACACTTGCGATATTGCTCACCATTGCTTTAGCGATGGAACTTTCTGCGAATGCCGCAATGGCATTGCCGCAGACAGACTCAAGCACAGCGCTTAAAAACTCAGTGAAAGATAAAATAGAGGGCTTGAAAACAATTAAGGTGGCATCCATGTCTCCAGCTGCTGGAGCGACGGATGTCAATGTCGGAACTGAACTTATTCTTACATTTATAAGTGAAGTGGAAAAAGGAAGCGGGAACATCACCATAAGAAAGAAAAATGGCGATAAGGTAGAGGATGTTGCAGTAGACGGCAGCCAAGTTCGGCTCGATGATACGAAGAAAAAAGCAACGATTACGCTATCCAAGCCGTTGGATTCTGGGACCTCCTATCGGGTTCAAGCAGATTTCGGTACGTTCAAGTCTGGCAGTTCTGAGTTCCTGGGTATTTATGACCCTACAGAATGGACGTTCACGACAGCAGCTGATACTGGAGCGCCTCAGTTGGATACGGTATCGCCAGCGATCGGGCAACGGGACGTCCGTGTGGATTCCAAGCTTGTGTTGACTTTCAAGGAGAAGGTATGGAAGCAATCTGGCGGGAGCGTCATTATGAAGCAGGCGAAGGACGGCAAAGTGCTTGAAGCGCTGCCGATGACCTCTATCCGGGTTACGGGAGACGGAACAAATACAATTACGATTGATCCCGTTCAACAATTGAAGCCAAATATGGATTACACGATAGAGATTGCGGCAGACTCTCTGCGCAATGCAAGTGGGAAGTCTTATGCTGGATTGAATACATGGAAATTCACAACAGGCAATCCGGATACAGCGGCTCCATCGTTGAAATCCGCTGCGCTGAGCAAGGTGGATACGATTCGCTTAACGTTCGACAAGGAATTGAAGAAGACATCGGTTCCGCCAGCAGCAAGCTTCGAAGTATGGGTAAATGGCGACACACGCCGTGTAACGGGTACAGCTGTGGGCAGCGATTATGTGGATGTAAGCCTGGAGAACGGAGTCTCTGTGGGTCAGAGCATTTCCATTTCCTATCGTCCTGGCGCTGACCGCAAGTCTATTCAGGATACGGCCGGCAATGCGGCTGCTGCATTTGAGAAAATATCGGTGAGCAATGAGGTTGACCGTACGCCTCCTGTTGTGAAGCAAGCGAATGCGCAAGGCATGAAGGTAGTGTTGGATATGTCGGAGCCGCTGGATACAGTGTCGGCGCGTGCTTATGAGCAATTCAAGGTGACCGTGGATGGAAGCGAGAAGACAGTCAGCCGCATATCTGTGGACGGCTCGAAGGTAACGCTGTCGCTTATTTATGTAATCCGCGATAATCAAACGGTGCGAGTAAGTTACAAGCCAGATCGATATCCGTTGACGGATCGAAGCGGCAACAAGCTTGAAGCATTTACAGATGTGCTGGCACGCAATGATGCGGATACGAAGGCGCCAGTGCTTCAACGGGCAGAAGTAAGCGGGAGCCTGCTGACGTTGACTTTTAATGAGCAATTAGACACGAGCAAAGTACCGCCGCGCAGTCATTTCTCGGTGTATGTCAATCGCTCATCCCGAAGTGTCGATTCTGTTCAAGTGCGAGATAATATGGTTAATCTGATCTTGAGCTCCAGTGTTAGCGATGGTGATGATGTCACGGTATCCTATGTGCCAGGTACGGGTGAGCCTCGTATTTCGGATCTGGCGGGGAACAAGGCAGCTGTATTTACCTTGAAGAAGGTGGACAATGGTTCTGATCGAACGGCTCCAACCTTGCGTTCAGCTTCTGTGAAGGGAAGCACGATGACACTTGTCTTCTCCGAGCGCTTGAAGGAATTGCCTTCGCCGGATGAATCTCAATTCGTGGTACACTCGGACAATCGGGTGATTAAGGTAAAGCGTGCTTCGACACGCAATGAAGAAGTTACCTTGACGCTGGACGAAGCGGTCAATGCATACAGTGCGGTAACAGTTGCTTACTTGCAGGGTAAAAATCCGATTAAGGACTTGGCAGGGAATTCGCTGCAGTCGTTTGCTTCTACGACCGTTACGAATAAAACTGATGGTTCCACGACACGTCCCGGAGATTTGCAACCGGCTACGTTCCGCTGGTTCTTGGATGATGGATGGTATTTGCTCTCCAGTTCGGCAGCGGACACAAGCTCTGATCGTTCCTTGAGCGGAAGCACTGCGAAGCGTTATACAATACCGGCAACAAAGTTGAAATCATCTTTTGAATATGTACTCAAGAACGGCACGCGTAATCATCTGGCATTTGATGTGCCGACATCCGAGCGCGGAGCAGTGGTTGCTGTTCCATTGCAAACGTTGAATGAAGTATACAATAAGGCGAATGATGCGATTTTCTCCATTCGTTATGGCGATATATTGATGTCGGTACCGCTTCGTGAGTTGGACTTCCGTGCGCTTGAACGCGAGTGGGGAAACAATCAGGCATACCTGCTGCTTCAAGCAGAGTCACAGTCGGGATCGGATTCCAATGCATTGCTGCGCAGCCTGAACGATACAGGTGCACGCGTGCGTGTCAATCCGATTGAATTCCGCTTGTCGGCATTTGCTGGCTCCGCTACGCCGCGTACAATTGAGGCTAACTTGAAATATAAAGTGCGCAACGCACAATTGATACAGCGTAGTAATGCATCAGCCGTTCGTTATGATTCCGTGCTGAACAAGGCGGGATATGTGCCTACAGTGACGAAGCAGGAGCTAGGCGTTGCGGTATACGCCTTCCAGTTCAAGGGCAATCGTTCCGTTGCCATGATGGATCGCTCGAAGGACTTCTCGGACATTAAAGACCACTGGGGACGAGACGCCATCCGCGAATTGGCATCAAAGTATATCATTGAGGGTGTCAGCAATAATGCATTTGCACCAAACGCCAACATTACGCGCGGGCAATTCGCGATTTTGCTGGCACGCTCGCTGGGGCTTCAAGCTGATGCATCCGGTGCTTCCGCTTATCGCGATGTGAATCAGACCAGCATGATGGCTCCCTATATTGGGGCTGCGACCAAGGCAGGAATTATTAGCGGTTATGAAAATGGCACGTTCCGTCCGAACGAGTCGATCAACCGTGAACAAATGGCAATTATGCTCGTTCGAGCTATGGAATATACAGGACGCAATGTGGCTTCGAACCCGAGCGCACTCAACAAGTTCAATGATCGCGGACAAGTGAGCGGCTACGCTCGCGACGGCGTAGGCAAGGCAGTATCCGCAGGGATCGTTCAAGGGATGACCGCGAATACATTCCAGCCTAAGGCTACCGCGACACGTGCACAGGCAGCAGTTATGCTGAAACGCATGCTCGAGCAAATTGAATATTTAGGATAATTGCATTTCGGTGAAAATCCGTTGAGCAGGCGGATGGGATCAAACGAAAGAAGTTTGACAACCGTCTGCCTGCTGCTTATACTAAATTATTGGATAGGTATATGGAACAAAACGAAGACGAAAACGAGTAAGCTGAAGCCCTAGGATCAGAGAGAAGATTCCGGATCGGCATATGCCGGCTGGCTGCAAGAATCTTCACCTTGAAGAACAGCTGAACGCTAATTTCTGAGTGTGAATGGAACTTCACCGGGACGTACCCGTTATCAACGTCGAGGCGATCGCAGACGCTTGTCTTGCCCGTTGCTTGCATGATACGCAGGCTTGATAAAATGGGGTATGATGTATGCGATAACCAGGGTGGTACCGCGATATATGAATCGTCCCTGATTTTCAGGGGCGATTTTTTTATTTTTTAATAGTTCGAGTTCAATTAGATGACTTTTCAGCACCGAGAAGGTTGCATGAAGCTGAAGCATATGCTTCCGTAGCGAGTTTTGCTCTGCAAAACTTGTAAGGAGTAGCGGAGTGTAGGCGAGACTACATGAGCAACTAAAATGTTTCTGAAGGAAACATACTTCGAAAGCATATGCTGTTCGAGGGTGAATGCAAGATTCGATGCCGAATAACCTCATGGGATACACCGTGATCAAAAGTGAGCTAATTGAACTACCTTAAATAAAATATTGGGGGCGTTTACTCATGAAGGCTAGTGAAATTCGCGAAAAATGGTTGAAATTCTTTGAAAGCAAAGGGCATCACATTGAGCCAAGCGCATCGCTTGTACCACACAATGACCCATCCTTGCTCTGGATTAATGCGGGTATGGCACCGCTCAAGCCTTATTTTGACGGACGCGTGAAGCCTGAGAACCCGCGTATCGCAAACTCGCAAAAATGTATTCGTACGAACGATATCGAGAATGTCGGCAAGACTCGCCGTCACCATACGTTCTTCGAAATGCTGGGGAACTTCTCCATCGGCGATTATTTCAAAGAAGAAGCCATTACATGGGCTTGGGAGTTCTTGACAAGCAAAGAATGGATCGGCTTCGATCCGAATCGTCTCTATGTTACTGTCCATAACGATGATGATGAAGCGTACAAGCTGTGGAATGAGAAGATCGGCCTTCCTGCTGACCACATTGTGAAGACAGGCGACGACAACTTCTGGGATATCGGGGAAGGCCCTTGCGGTCCTTGTACAGAGATCTTCTACGATCGCGGAGAGAAGTACGGAACATTGGAAGAGGATCCAGAATGCTATCCAAGCGGAGAGAACGAGCGTTACTTGGAAGTATGGAATAATGTATTCTCTCAATACAACCATAACAAGGATGGCAGCTACACGCCGCTTCCGAACAAAAATATTGATACAGGAGCCGGCTTGGAGCGCTTCGCTTCAATCTTGCAGGATGTGGACTCCAACTTCGATACTGACTTGTTCCAGCCGATCATTCAAGCAACATGCCGCATTGCAGGCGTGAAGTATAATGAGCGTCCTGAGTTCGACGTTGCTTTGAAAGTAATCGCAGACCATGTTCGTACCGTAACATTCGCTGTAGGCGATGGCGTTCTGCCATCGAATGAAGGCCGTGGTTATGTAATCCGCCGCTTGCTGCGTCGTGCAGTCCGTTACGGCAAGATCCTCGGCATCGACCGTCCATTCATGGTAGAGCTGGTACAGACGGTATGTGAAGTAATGGGCTCACATTACAACGAAATCGTTGAAAAACGCGAGTTCATTGAGAAGGTAATCAAAAACGAGGAAGAGCGATTCCATGAGACGCTTGTAGAAGGCTTGGCGATTCTGGAAAGCTTGGCATCTGCTGCGAAGCAGGAAGGACGCACGCAAATTGGCGGACAAGAAGCGTTCAAATTGTATGACACGTATGGATTCCCATTCGATTTGACAGAAGATTATGCTTCTGAACATGGATTGACGGTTGATCGTGAAGGCTTCGACCAGGCGATGCAAGAACAGCGTGATCGTGCCCGTGCAGCTCGTCAAGATACGGGAAGCATGAAGGTACAAGGCGGGCCACTTGCTGATTACACGACTAAAAGCGAATTCGTTGGATATAATGAATTGGTAACTGAATCCAGTGTACTGGCACTGATCGTGGATAACGAAATGGCAGAAGAAGCACAAGTAGGCTCGACTTGCCAAGTAGTGCTTGATCGCACGCCATTCTACGCGGAGAGCGGCGGTCAGGTAAGCGACAACGGTACACTTACAGCAGCTGGATTCAAAGGAGCAGTTGAAGATGTATTGAAAGCTCCTCATGGCCAGCATATTGCAGTAGTGCGCGTGGAAGAAGGAACACTGCGTGTCGGCATGCAAGTACAAGCTGCAGTAGCTCGCGCGATTCGTGAGGATATTATTAAGAATCATACTGCGACACACTTGCTTCATAAGGCGCTCAAGCTTGTATTGGGTGAGCATGCGAACCAAGCAGGATCTCTCGTGCAGCCTGACCGTCTTCGCTTCGACTTCACACATTTGGGCAGCATTAGCGAAGAGGAGCTTGTGGACATCGAGCATCGTGTCAACGAGCAAATCTGGAAAGGCACACAGCTTGTTATAGAATCGAAATCGATTGATGAGGCCAAAGAAATGGGCGCAATGGCGTTGTTCGGTGAGAAATACGGCGATATCGTACGCGTCGTACAAGTCGGCGATTACAGCATTGAGCTATGCGGTGGCTGCCATGTTAGCAGCACCTCGGAAATCGGTCTCTTCAAGATCGTGAGCGAGAGCGGTATCGGCTCTGGTGTACGCCGTATTGAGGCTGTGACGGGTCGTCATGCGTATCAGTATATGGAGGCGCAATTGGAGCTGTTGAAGCAAGCAGGTTCCTTGCTTAAATCGAATGTAGCGGATGTACCGAAGCGTATTGAAGCTATGTTCTCACGTGAGAAGGAGCTGTCCCGCGAGAATGAATCGCTTAAGAGCAAGCTGAGCAGCATTGAAGCAGGACAATTGACAGACCAAGTTAGAACCGTCGCTGGCGTTCAAGTGCTGGCTGCACAAGTCGATGCAGGCGGTATGGATGCACTTCGTACGACGGCAGACGAACTGAAGGCGAAGCTTCCAGAAGCGATTATCGCACTCGGTGCAGTAAATGAAGATAAAGTGAACTTCGTTGTTGCTGTTGCTCCAGAGCTTGTAAAGAAGGGGCTTCATGCCGGCAAGTTGATTAAAGAGCTCGCTTCTGTGTGCGGCGGTGGCGGTGGCGGCCGTCCTGATATGGCGCAAGCTGGAGGCAAAGACGCTTCCAAGCTGCCAGAGGCATTGGCTCTCGTGGATGAGCTTGTTGGGAAGCAGCTTGGCGTATAATATAAGAGAGGGGAGCCCTGCAATAGGGGCTCCCTGATCCGATTCCATAGGGAGGTTATTGTCGTCAAATTTGTGAACAATGCCAAGCTTTGGATCGGAATATTTTCTAGTTTGTTCGGGTATGTGTTATGATAAGAGTAAAGCGAGGTGTTAGCGATGAATTCCATGGATAAGACGATGAAGTTCAATGTAAAAGCGGAGGAACAGCAAGCTTCCAACGAAGATATCCTGTTGTCTGTCTATGATGCGCTTCTCGAGAAGGAATACAATCCTATTAACCAAATCGTTGGTTATCTTCTATCCGGGGATCCCGCTTATATCCCGCGGCATAACAATGCTCGAAGTATCGTGAGGAAGAAAGAGCGGGACGAACTGATTGAAGAATTAGTTCGCTTCTACTTGAATCATCACCGATAAGTCGCGAGGATGAATGCAGCACGGATAGAGAAGTAAGCATCACTGGATGAATACTGGGAGAGACTGAATGAAGATTCTTGGCTTGGATTACGGAGATCGACGGATCGGTGTCGCGATAAGCGATGCTTTTGGTTGGACGGCACAAGGACTTGAAGTCATTGAGCGTCGCAAACCAGAGAATGATCTGAAGCGACTTGGTGACATTGTGAAGGAGCACGGCGTTGAAGCCTTCGTCCTTGGACTGCCGAAGAACATGAATGGCACAGTCGGACCTCGGGGCGAGCTAAGCATGTCATTTGCAGAACAGTTGAAGCAGTCGTTCGGATTGCCCGTTCACCTGTGGGATGAACGCTTGAGTACGGTGTCGGCAGAACGCGCATTGCTGGAAGCTGACGTCAGTCGCAAGAAGCGTCGACAAGTCATCGATAAGATGGCGGCAACCATTATATTACAAACATATCTTGACTATCAATCAAGAAGGTGAGGGGTTACTATGACACGAGATGAACATTTGCAAGAAGAACCGGAGATCATTTATATTCCGGACGACGAGGGCAACGAGGAAGAATTCGAAGTCATTATGAAGTTCGATGTAGATGGCACGGACAAAAAATATATGATGGTCGTACCTGTCGATTCTGATGATGAAGATGCGGATGAAGTGTATGCGTTCCGTTATGAAGAAGAGGACGACGATTTGAAGCTGTTTACCATTACGGACGAAGAAGAATGGAATATTGTCGAGGAAACGTTCAATACGTTATTTACAGCGGATGAGGAGAATGAAGGGTGACCGAACGACTTGAACTTCAATTGACAGAACAGCTAAAGAATGCCTTCGGTCAATTCGTTGAGATGACGGATGAGGCCGGTCACAGTCGTGTCCTATCGTTAATCGCTGAATTCCGGCTTGATGATCGAGCGTATGCAGTACTTCTTCCAGAAGGTGCTCAAGAACCGGAGCAGGAACTGTATCGCATTATCGGGAGCGAAGCAGAAGGCTGGGAGCTCGAAACGATCGAAGATGATGACGAGTGGGAAGAAGTAGCTGAGCTGTATGATGAATTAACGTACCGAGACGAATTTTAATTTGTCGTTTGTAGAGTCGGTGGATGGCATCGGCTAACTGATATTTTACGGAAAAAGGGCGGATTTCCGCTCTTTTTCCATGTAGGAGAGTGTGTGGATGAAGAAAGGCTCGAAGGTGCTGTTCACGATCCTCCTTGTGCTTCTACTCGTAGCTGGCGCTGGTGTTGGTTATATATGGAGCGGGATGCGTCCGCTCGCGCAAGAAGAACGGGAGATTCCCGTTTCGATCCAACAGGGCTCTGGAACAGCAGCAATCGCATCACAGTTGGAGGAGCAGGGAATTATTCGCAATGCACTCATTTTTAAAGTGTATTTGAAATGGAACGGGGAGGGAAGCCGCTTCCAAGCGGGGAAATACGCGTTCCGTCCCGGTGTTACCTATGACGACATTATCGCGAAGCTCAACAGCGGGGAAGTCGTGCCGGAAGAAATGGTTCGCTTCACGATTCCAGAAGGTTATACCGTAGAACAAATTGCGGACAAACTAAGCAATGATGGAATTGTGGATAAGGATCGCTTCTTGAAGCTGGTGAATGATACGGCTTGGCTTAAGGGACAGGCCCCGATCGCTGCTCATATTCCGACTGACGCCAAGTTGAAGCATCGACTTGAAGGATATTTGTTCCCTGAGACCTATGAGTTGAAGAAGGGGAGCTCTGAGGAAGAAATTATTGCACGGATGGTGCAAGAGACAGAGAAGCGATTGTCGCAGGCTTCCCCAACTTGGGAATCCGATTTGAAGACGCGCGGGCTTACGCTGCACGATATGCTGACCTTGGCTTCGCTTGTTGAGCGAGAAGCGGTTGTGGATGCTGAGCGTCCATTGATTGCGGGCGTCATCGATAATCGAATTGCGAAGGGGATGCGTCTGCAAATAGATGCTACCGTTCAATATGCACTGGACAAGCCAAAGGAACGTTTGTATTATAAGGACTTGGAAATCGACAGTCCTTACAATACGTATAAAATAGATAAATTGCCGCCAGGGCCTATTTCCAGTCCAAGTACTGCCTCCATTCAAGCAGTATTGAAGCCGGAGGCTTCAGAATATTTGTATTATGTGACGAAAAAAGACGGCACCCACACGCATCTGTTCGCCAAGACATTCCCAGAGCATCAGCGTAATATCGAACAGAGCAAGAAAACGGCAGCACAATAGAAAGCGGTGAAATGAACATGACTTATCAACCTGAATTGCTTGTTACCGCAGGCAGTGTTGAGGAATTGGAACGCTTGCTTCAAGCAGGCGCGAATGCAGTCCTCGTCGGGGAAGAAAAATATAGCATGCGCATGCCAGGCGAAATGACCATTGCAGATATCGAGGCAAGCCTGCCAATCGTCCGCAGCCATAACGCCAAGCTGTATGTTGCAGTAAATAATATTATGCATAATGAACATCTGACGGATTTATCAACTTACTTGAAGCGACTAGAGGAACTGGGCGTTGATGCGATTGCCTATGGCGATCCAGCTGTAATTATGGTTGCACGAACAGCAGCGCCAACTCTTCGACTGCAGTGGAATGCGGAGATGACATCGACGAACTACCGGACAGCTCAGTACTGGCAGAAGCGTGGCGCAAGCCGTATCGTTGCTGCCCGCGAGTTGAACATGGAGCAAGTGGTAGAGATGAAGCAGCAGCTTCCGGATATGGAGGTTCAAGTTCAAATCCATGGGATGACGAATATTTATCATTCCAAGCGCCATTTAGTTCACCATTACATGCGTCATCTTGGCAAAGAAGAAGGCACATATGAGGTAGGGATGGAGCAGAAGCTGTTCCTCGTAGAGCGAGAACGTCAGGATGAGAAGTTCCCGATGTATGAAGATGCGAACGGAACACATATCATGAGCTCAGACGATATGTGCATCATCGAAGATTTGAAGTTGCTGCTCGATGCACACATTGACAGCTTCAAGATCGAAGGAATATTGAAGTCTATTTCATATAATGAAACCGTTGTTCGCGTATATCGCGAAGCGATTGATACCTATATTGCCGATCCTGAAGGGTATTCCATGAAGGAAGAATGGCTGGAACGCATTCGTGCGGTTCAAGATCCAGAGCGAGAGCTCTCATTCGGATTTTTCTATAAAGAACAAATGTATTAAGGAGGGGGCGTACAACGATGAGTACACAAACGAAACGTAAATATAACGGCAAGCGATATCGCTTGGATAAGCCGGAATTACTTGCTCCCGCCGGTAATTTGGAGAAGTTGAAGTTCGCTATTCATTACGGTGCGGATGCCGTGTACATTGGCGGACAAAAATACGGTCTGCGTTCCAATGCGGACAATTTCAGCTTTGAAGAAATGCGCGAAGGTGTGGAGTTCGCTAAAAAATATGGTGCGAAGGTGTTCGTGGCGACGAATATTTATGCGCATAATGAAGATATCGAAGGCTTAGAAGAGTATCTTCGCAACTTGGAGGATGCGGGCATTAGTGCCATTATTGCTGCAGATCCATTCATTATTGATACTGCGATGCGCGTAGCTCCGAAGCTGGAGGTTCATGTTAGTACACAGCAGTCCATCGCGAACTGGCAGACGATTCAATACTGGAAAGATGAAGGCATGCCTCGCGTCGTCTTAGCTCGGGAGACGAGCATAGATGAAATTCAGGAGATGAAAAATCACGTCGACATCGAAATTGAGGCCTTTATTCATGGTGCGATGTGTTCTTCTTATTCTGGACGCTGTGTGTTGTCCAACCACTTTACAGACCGCGATTCCAACCGCGGCGGCTGCTGCCAATCATGCCGCTGGAAATACGATCTGTTTGAGGATGACCGTGCAGATGCAATGGATATGATCAGCGAAGAGGAAGCTTCCGGTTCGTCTGTATTGGAGCAGTTCCGTCTGGGCGTCAATCAAAAGGCGTTGTTCGATGAGAATGACAATGCGTTCGCCATGAGTGCGAAGGACTTGTGCATGATTGAGCATCTGCCGGATCTAATCGATGTTGGGGTGGATAGCTTCAAGATTGAAGGCCGGATGAAGTCGATTCACTATGTGGCTACGGTTGTTAATGTGTATCGGAAAGTCATTGATGCGTATATGGCCGATCCGGACAATTATGAGCTGAAGCAGGAATGGCTGGATGAGATTTATAAGGCGGCTAACCGTCCTGTCAATACAGGTTTCTTCTACGAAGAGCCGGATCATGAGGATCATATTTACGAGCCGGAAGACAAGCCGGCACCTTATGATTTCGCTGGATTGGTTATGGACTATGATGCTGAGACAGGCATCGCGACGGTTCAACAGCGCAATCACTTCAAGGTTGGAGCTGAGGTTGAGTTCTTCGGCCCGAACAATACGTTCTTCAAGCAGAAGGTAGAGAAGCTGTGGGATACAGAAGGCAATGAGCTGGATGCAGCTCGCCATCCGCTGCAACTTGTGCGTATGAAGGTCGATCAGCCGGTTACGTATTTCGATATGATGCGTAAGAAGAATGCCAAAGCGTAAGTGATTTAGAATAACAGAATAGAGTTGAGCCCTTACCGAATGGTAGGGGCTTTTTTTGTGAAGAAATAATGCTGAGTAGGTGTGAACAAAAGGATAGGTTGGCGCACGATCCAACGCTTGTGGTTATGCATAAGGAGAAGTGGGCAGTAATGGTACTGATAAGAAGAAACGGACTTCGTTTGTGAGAAGGAGGTGGATGAAGTGTTGTCGCGCCAACGTTCGAAGCGGCAGAAGCTCATGTACAATCGGCTTGTTCTGCTCGCATGTGCCATTACCGTAATGATCGGAATCTATATTGTCAGATTGGGCTGGCTCCAGCTATTGTTCGTGCACAGCAAGGTGGATGATGGTGTCCATACCGTTCTGCAGCGCACCGTTATTCAACGGGCACGTGGTGTAGTGCTGGATGATGGACGTGGCTTGATCGTAGATCGGGCTGGGCGCCCGTATACGGTGCAAGTCGTGAAGGCCCTTGTCCTCTTCCCAGTGAAAAAAAATGCTATTCGTACGGATGCGGTTCGGAGCATGGCGCTTTGGCTGCACGAGTCAGAACAAGAGGTTCGGCATCGATGGGAGGAGCTTACCGAACCTTACATTTGGCCAAATGAGAAGGATAAAAAATTGCCCTTCGAGCTGAGTACAGAGCAGGCCGGACAAATTGGATTATCGGATTGGGAAGGGATTCGAGTACTTCCATATACAGTTCGATATCCGCTTCGTCAGCATACTCCGCAATGGGTAGGGGCTATTGCGGATATGACGGATACATCGAACAATGAGCATTTTATGAAGAGTGGCAACAATGCTGATTCAAGTATTGTTGGTGTATCGGGTTTGGAACGAACGTTTGAACCATTGCTCAAGGGATTGGGTGCCACGACAGTCGTCCATTATACAGATGCAAGTCAACTTCCGCTGCATGGACTCGATGTGCGCTTACGGCGTCCTGATAATCCATATTATCCATTAAGGCTTATTACGACAACGGATCAGACAATCGAAGCTGCTATTGAGCAAGTACTTGATCGGTATCATATTGAGAAGGGATCGGTAGTCGTTCTTGATGCAGCAACAAGGGATGTGGTGGCGATGGTGTCCCGCCCTGCCGCAGATCCTTATCATATTGAGCCGGAGAAGGCGGCGTGGAACAATCGGGCGACCAAGGCCCTCCCTCCGGGTTCTGTCTATAAGCTGTTCATTGCGGCTGCCGCAATGGAAGCAGGGCTGACGCAACTGAATGAACGCTTTTACTGCGATGGGCATTATGGGAAGTATGGTCTAGCGTGCTGGCTGCCGGAAGGGCATGGTACGTTGACATTGCGCGAGGCATTGGCAGAGTCATGCAATGAAGTGTTTGCTGAGCTGGGAGAACGATTAACAGGGCAGCAGCTATTGAACTATGCCAAGACAATGGGGCTAAGCGGATTTGTTGGTATGGTTTCAGATGATGGGATGGGCCACCGGAGTTTGCGGCACTTCGAAGGCGAGGAAGGGAGTCAAATATTTCCTGACGATGTACAGCCGGGGAATGTGTCGGGAGGGGAACGAGCTCAATCTGGTATCGGGCAGCGGAATGTGCGATTGACACCTTTGGCTGCAGCCAACTTCGTCGTAACGCTGCTTCAGAATGGAAACTTCGGATCACCACGATTGATTCAGGAAGTGCAGTATGCCACAGGGATGCCAATCGTTCGATTCCCTGTACAAGTCAAAAAGGAGCGAGTGATGAAGCTGGAGACAGCCCGTAACGTAATGAAAATGATGGTGGATGTCGTCCAGTACGGTACGGGGCAATCGCTTAAACAGACTTCCTGGAACGTTGCAGGCAAGAGTGGTACTGCCCAAGCTGAGGCATTTGGGACGGCTAACTTACATACATGGTTTGTAGGGTACGGCCCAGTTGAGAAGCCAAAGTATGCAGTGAGTGTCGTCAGCGAAGATGACCAATCTGGCACTTCGCATAAGGCAACAGAGGTATTCCAAGCTGTAATGGATGTGCTGGCTGCACAGCCTCCACATAAATAGCAGGCCAATCTCCTCAAGGAAGATTGGCCTGCTATTTCATCTCAACAAGGTATCTTGGTTTCTACTTGTTCTTTGGTTCTTCGTTATCTTTATTGTCCTCACTTTGATCAGGAGAATTGTCAAATGGATGTCCAGATACAAATTCTTCTTTAGGCATACGAATCCAACGTTTTAAATAACCTTGATCGTAAAGAGCTTTTATTAAGATCAAGAGGACGGTGGACATGACGATGCCGATAACCCCGAACAATGACATGGACACAATCATGAAGGACAGCATCGTAAATGCGGATACCCCAAGCGATGTCCCCGTAATCTTCGGATCAAGAATTTGCCGGATTAGAAGGGTGACGCCCATAACGACAGCAAGTCCAATTGCTAGCGATGTATTACCGATAATGAGCAGGTAGGCGATCCAAGGGATAAAGATAAATGGAATCCCTAAGAGCGGCAGTAAATCAAAAAGTGCCGACAATAAAGCGACTAAGAAGGAATTGCTCACGCCAAGTACAAGCAGACCGATAAACACAATGACAAAGGTAACGGAAATCAGCTTCAGTTGAGCCTTTAAGTAAGCAGATAACCCCTTCAGAACATTTTCCTTTAGAAATATGTAGGCTTTAAGAAACGTGCGCGGCGTTTTATTGCGGGCAACTCTGCGCCAAGCATCAATCTCGATGCTGAGGAAATAGCCAAGGATGATGGCGATGAAAAAGTTCAGCGTAAACGTCGAGAAGGACGTTATTTGCTTAATGAGCAGGCTGAGCAATCCGACGATAAATTCGGAAATATGCTGGGCCGCATTGCCGGCATATTCATTGATGCGGCCAGATACATCAGGCGGCAGTGATTCATACCGGTTCTGCAAGTACGTGGCGATGTTCACCAATTCACTCTGAACTGCCTTAATATAGGTAGGCAGCTTGTCTTGCAGCTCGATTGCTTGATGCACGAGAATAAAACCGAGTCCAAACATAGCTCCTAGAATGACAAGTACGAACAATAAGACGGAGATGGCCGAAGCGATAGCTTTTCTCATACCCCGCCGGTGAAGGAATGCCGCCAGCGGTTCGATGAACATGAACACGATGAAGGCTAGAAAAATAGGAGCGGCTATCGAATACAAATAGCTAAACGTGTACATGATTAAATATGCAGTCAAAATCAACAAGGCGATATCAAATGCTGTCCGCCAATACTTACGGTAAAATGCAATCATAGAACAGACTCCTTCTCACCAAATAACAATATGATAATCATTGTACACGAAACGATTTCCCGTGCCTATTCTTTGTTCATTATGTTACAATAATAACTGTTCATACGTAGAGTAAGTATACGTATATGTTCAAGTCTGAAGAGCTTGAGAACGTTGCATTTTATTATGTAAATAAGAAACGGGGAACTGGGATGGTAGAATTCATTTTATTATGGGGGTTTTACATCCTGACGTTTTATGCGTTTCTCCCTGGCTTAATCAGCCGCCTGTTTGGATTTCGTGTCTTCCAGAAGGGACGTGCAGAACGGGAACTGGCATTGACATTCGACGATGGTCCAGATCCGATCTATACACCTCAGCTGTTAGACCTATTGAAGAAATATAATGCCAAGGCAACATTCTTTGTGGTTGGCATCCACGCAGAGCAGCATCCAGACGTGCTGAAGCGAATGCACGATGAGGGTCATCTTATCGGTATTCACAATTATGTTCATAAGTCCAACTGGCTGATGCGTCCAAAAACGGTGAAACGACAAATCCGTAAAACGTCAGACATTATTGAATCAGTAACTGGCAAACGATCGAATTATTATCGACCGCCTTGGGGGATTGTCAATCTATTCGATTATGGCAGATTGGGTCACTTGCAAATTATATTGTGGTCTGTTCTATTCGGGGATTGGCGGAAGAAGCTCGGCTCTGAACGCTTGTATCGGCGTATGATGAAGCGATGTCGGGGTGGGGAAGTTCTGCTGCTGCATGATTGCGGCCTTACACTTGGGGCAGATCGGGAAGCGCCAGCGAATATGCTGGCGGCATTGGAACGGTTTCTAGACGAAGCGGAGAAGCGCGAGCTGCGCTGTGTCCGTATCGATGAGCTCATTCGATTGACCGATCAAGCCCGGATGAAGAATCCAAGCTTGCTTAGACGCATGGTCGTACGTCTCTGGTTTCTCTATGAGAAAGCTTTCCACTCCGTCTTTGCGTTGAAGACAACGAACCATGAACAGCCTGTGTTTCATTTCCGTGTTCGTCCGTATCATGGCAAGGCCGTAGTCTTAGATGACGGAGTAGAATTGAAGCATAATGACCTGGTACTGGAACTGCATTTCGACAATCGACTATTATATGATATTGGTCATCGGTCGAGGAGTGCGATGCAAATTGCAATTCAGATGATACGTTCCGTAGAACGTACGCTGCCAGAGCTTGCTGATTACTTGCTAAGCGATCAGAATTTACAGGCGAATGTGAAAGCATTGTACGGAGTAAGTATGATGCACCGGGGACCCGAGCAATTCGGATTTACGGTAAGAGATTTGCCAAGAGGATTATTCTCCTGGGTGTCTCGGAGATACTTGCGGCTGCTGATGAGCATTATTCATCCACAGGGACAGAATCGATTGAGGCAGCAAGCGGAACAGATGATTCCTAAGTTGATTATTATGTCGACAGAAACCTTGTTATCGCGTTATGGAAGAGATAGAAATTATGCATATGATGCGAACGGTTCTGAGCGGCTTGTGCTCGTCGATAAGAAAGTAGAGAATGTGGCGCATCCGTTATAATTCGATATATTTACCAAATAATAACATTTGATTTAAAAGCTTTGAAAAATGACATTGTTCATTTTTCAGAGCTTTTTTTGTACTCCTTAACGGAATGAGTATTTATGCAACTTTTATGCAAGAAAATAAAAATGCAGAAATGCACATTCTGAGAGGAATAAGTAGACAGTTATCCACTGAGGGGATACAATATAGTGAAATAGGATCAGATTTCCGTTTTTAGTATAAAAATAGTTTGATTTTTTGAGACGATTTTCCTAAGGTTGATAAAAAAAAGTTATCGA
>NZ_MAIS01000327.1:0-370 GCF_001680695.1 Paenibacillus sp. KS1
CAGGCGAGTTGCAGCCTGCAATCCGAACTTAGATCGGCTTTTTAGGATTGGCTCCACCTCGCGGCTTCGCTTCCCGTTGTACCGACCATTGTAGTACGTGTGTAGCCCAGGTCATAAGGGGCATGATGATTTGACGTCATCCCCACCTTCCTCCGGTTTGTCACCGGCAGTCACTCTAGAGTGCCCAACTGAATGCTGGCAACTAAAGTTAAGGGTTGCGCTCGTTGCGGGACTTAACCCAACATCTCACGACACGAGCTGACGACAACCATGCACCACCTGTCTTGAATGTCCCGAAGGAAAGCCCTATCTCTAGGACGGTCATTCAGATGTCAAGACCTGGTAAGGTTCTTCGCGTTGCTTCGAATTA
>NZ_MAIS01000387.1:0-241 GCF_001680695.1 Paenibacillus sp. KS1
TCTATTAATCTCTTATAAGATCTTAAATTTCCTTTGGTCCTTCATATACATCATCTTAGTTGGTGTCATTGCCTTCTAAGAGTTACTTAAACGGTTCTTTAATATTTCCTTTAATTTTAGCGCTCTGGTATTTAACGAGTCTTTTTTGATTATTTTCTCTATCCAGTTTAATGCTGTAGTATGATTTCCAAGTTTGTAATGAATATTACTAACGGATTAACCCCATAAATTTGGACACATA
>NZ_MAIS01000295.1:0-558 GCF_001680695.1 Paenibacillus sp. KS1
TCTAACTCAACCATATTAAAGTAATAAACTTTCTTGAATAGCAACTCGTATCCAATAAACTCATCATTTTCCGATTCTGTACATAGTGAACCACTTATCTCACCAATTAATTTAACTTCATTCTTTTGATAATTGAATTGAATATCATCTAGGAAGATCGCGTCTCTTCCATGAATTTCACCTATTTCGGTTTTTATAGCTTTGATTTGTTCCATCTCATTGATACCTCTTTCATCTTATTATTGAACTTTCTCATGATTTTTGCGAAGTTTGCAAATACCCCGATGATACCTATGAACTTCATGAATAGATACAAAGTAGAGAAATGGCACGAACCTCCTTACCTTAAAGATTACTACTCTCTAACTTCTCTTTTTCACCCTTACCCATACTATATATTACTTCTGTTGCTATGTGCCCCGGCGCAAAGTTGCGTTGTATCTCTTCCAAGAAGCATTGAACTGCAGGTGCTAAATAGCGATTTTTCATAACCATCAAATGGACTGTACGTTCCAACGCAGGCGAATCCAGCGTTTTGCGGACAATCGATTCATCCTT
>NZ_MAIS01000320.1:0-383 GCF_001680695.1 Paenibacillus sp. KS1
CACATCGCCTCGAAGTCCGGGTAGGAATGGTTGCCTTCATCGCCCAACTGCTGAAAAGGTTTTGTTATTCCGTTTATTCTTTTTTCCAGATCCCCCACCTTCCTTTCCTCCCAAGTTCTTCTGATTTAAATGCTCTTCTGGCCCCTTCAAGTCGTCGTCCAGCGGAGACAAGAACCTCGAGCAAGTATTCCATATGCTGAATAAACAAGATTAAGATATCTAACCTATGCAAACAAACAGCCATAGCCGGGGGGAAACGACTATGGCTGTTTCTGTTTTACTTGTCTCTGCGGAGCTTCACTTGCGCCTTCTTCACTGCTCGTCCGTATAATGCTTTGCCGGATTCAGCATAGTATCATTTTTTAATCATCGTTTTCGCAAGC
>NZ_MAIS01000319.1:0-386 GCF_001680695.1 Paenibacillus sp. KS1
TCATTTTTTAATCATCGTTTTCGCAAGCTCCATTAAATCTTCCTCCGTCAATGGATTTCCAGAATTTACGGAGAGGAAAAATACCTTTCCGTTCTCCGACCAGGTAACTTGATTCCGATCAGTATGTAAGCTATCTGCGGATTCGTATGTGTATCCTTTAGCTTCCTTTTCTTCGGTATGAGCCGTCTGCATTTGGAGAATGATATTATCTTTTCCTTTTTTGTACTCCAGTTTGATCTCTCCCGCTTCCGTCCATTCCATCTTTTTGGAATATACTACTTTGCCTTTGGCTTCAGCCTTCACTTGTGCCTCGAATTTTTTGCTGAACGGACTTTGGATTACTCCTTTAACAAAGGTATATCCTTCTGGCATCCCTTCTGGCTCCT